>JBEPWP010000048.1:0-10554 GCA_041642355.1 Fodinibius sp.
TCATGACTGCACATATTTTTAACCACAATATTGATCCCGATTATCCTGCGACCCTTTCCAAACCTACTATTACCGAATTGCTGCGTGATAAGTTAAACTACAAGGGAGTAGTCATTTCTGATGACCTAATGATGGCAGCTATCCGTAACGAATACGGCCTTAAAACAACAATCAAAAAAGCTATTACTGCTGGCGTTGATATTTTAGTGTTTGCAAATAATTCAATTTATGACCCAGAAATTGTACCCAAGGCCCACAATATCATTAATGAGCTTATTGACGAAGATGAAATTAGCCGAAACCAAATTAATGCTTCTTATCATCGAATTATGAATTTAAAAGAACGGATGGGTAAACAGTAGGAGCCATTCTTTATATCCACAAATCTTTATCAAGCGTTGCCTCCCAGTAGGGCTTGACTTTACCACCGTAACGACTGGTATAAACCCGGGTAAAAACAGCACCAACAAGAACGACCTGCACATTGTAGTAAATCCATATAAGTAATATTACAAATGAGCCAGCTGCCTTGTACATTGGTTGCAAGGCGGCCGTACTCAAATACCAATCTACTAATGATTTTCCCACCATTACCAAAATCATCGTTACTATTGCCCCAACAGCTACATCTCTCCATCGAACATCAAGATCTGGAAGAATTCGAAACATTGCCGCAAAAAATGTAATGGCAAGCACAACATTCGTAAATGATGTACCGATCTGAATCAGATATACGTTTGTACTTCCCAAAATGGGAACTAACAGATCGCCTAACCCGTAAATAATACTTTCAGAAACCAATCCAGTTAAGAAAAGCAGGCTTAACGCTCCAATAAAAAGTAATCCCGTTAACCGATCCCACAAAAACTGCCAGACAGAATTCAGTTTAGGATTTCTAACTCCCCAGATCATATTCAACGTCTGCTTTATCTGCGAAAGTAACGTTGTGGCACCAAAAAGCAAGGTGACAATCGCAATTACTGACGACCACAGACCCGATGTCCCTTTATTGGCCGATGCCACAATCTGTTCAATAGTTTGGGTTAGCTCAATCCCAACCACTGATTCCATTGTTTGCTCAAGTTCAACCTCTCCCAGTTGACTCCCAAGCACCAGATTTATAATCCACAAAGTGATAATAAATAATGGAGCCGTCGAAAATATGGCATAAAATGCAATGGCTGCGCCGTGTAATCCTATATTTATTTGTCCTATTTGATCGTAGGTTTCTTTTAGTAGATCCCAAATATTATTAAATAACTTCACAAACATTTTTTGGATGAAAATTTTTACTTATCCCATAATTTTTCAATCGTACAAAACGATGGATATATATTTATATCAACAACAGAACCTTTTATGATGCAACAACACACCTATAACTGGTTTATCCAACAGTTCCAAGATACAAAGCATACCGCTGAAGATTTTATTTTATCTGTTGATGAAAACCTATTCCTGAAAACTCCCACAGCCGGACAATGGAGCATAGCCGAATGTTATAGTCACCTCATCAATTATGGAGAACTGTATTTAAATAATATTGAATCAGCGATCTCAAAAAATGCGGGCACCGCTGATTCCGTTAACCGTCCTTTCCCACCCCGATGGCTTGCCCTAAAAATCATCTCTTTTTTCGAGCCTCCATATAAAATGAAATTAAAAACGTTAAAATCCATGAAGCCGGTTGATGTTTCAGGATACAACCGTACGGAGCTACTCGATGAGTATTTAAATTTTCAAGATTTCCTCATTGCACAACTTGAGACGGCACACCAAAACCATGTCCACCTGGGACGATCTAAAGTTACACATCCTATATTTTCGGTAATTGGCATAACACTTTCGGAATGCTTTCTTCTGCTTGAAGCCCATCAACGGCGACATCAATGGCAGGCTGAGCAAACGCTGAACATGTTAAGACAATCATCAAATAAATAGCTAAAACCGACTACTGCCCCCCTGAATTTTACGTGACAGTACGCCTTCACTGATTATTAATATGTTCTTATCCGAGGATATCTGGAACCGATATCCCTATTAATTTTGTTGACTTAGCAGCTTAAAACAGGAGGCCAAAATGGAAGAATTTCGAATAACTGATATATATTCAGGCAATATTGATCGAGAACCCCAACAAGATCCCAACCGGTTTCGAAAAGAAACGGGCTTTCCATCCCCAGCACGCGATCATTTTGAAAAACCGCTCTCGCTCGATGACTATATCATAAAACGGCCGGCTGCTACGTTCTTTATACGTGTAAAAGGTGACGGCCTGAATGATATTGGAATTTTTTCGGATGATATTCTCGTTATAGACCGGTCAATTAAACCCATCTCCAATCATCTAATCGTAGCGATACTGGAAGGCGAAATGACCGTTCGTAAACTGATCAAAAAGAATAGCAACGTTTACCTAACAAGCGGAAATAATCTAGCAAATAAACAGAAACTAACAAGCGATACTGATTTTGAAATCTGGGGCGTGGTTACACATGCCATCCACAAATACATTTAATTATGAGCACCTTTGATCCCGAAACATTTGAATTGAAATTCACAATTTCTGACATCGCTACTGACCTATATATACAGGGCGACGGACAGTTTTATATCAAGGATATCGCCAAACAAATTGATATTACACCAGCCGAAGTCTTTAACTATTTCCCCAATAAAAAGGCGATTCTCGAGTTTTACTATGCTTCGCTGATCATCCGCTATGAGTTAATGATTGACGAAATCGATGATTTTGAATCATATACTCTTAGTGAAAAGCTGTCAAATTTTGCGTTTACCAATTTTGATATGCTTCGAGAAAAAGAAGGGTTTGTAGAAGCTACACTGTCTGATTATATCTTAAATAGTTTTACTAAGACGGATTTTGAAAAAGAACTGGAACGAATTATAAAACAATTTCTCGAAAATGATGAGCAAATATCAGTCTCTTCTACCCTGGTACTAAATTCCTATTCGTATACTTTTCTGCGTAGGCAATATCTTGAACTGCTTCGGTTCTGGATTAATGACACTAGCGAGAACAAGGAGCTAACGATGGAGCTTACCGATAAAGCTACCGCCGTGCTTCAAGAACTCATGTATAACCCAGTACTCGATAAAAGTTTTGATCTTGTCAAGTTTATGAACTCCAATAGAAAAGCTTTTATCAATAATATCCCCATTGTAAAACAACTCTGTTCTAAAATAGAAATACGATAAGTTATGAGTAACGATTTTCCATCCTCCAAACTTGAGCGCGGTAAAATATTTGCAAAAACCGGGCTCAAAGTTGGGACTAACTATGCCAAGCGATATCTTAAAAAATCAGTCGGGAAAAAAGAATCTGAGGAAGAAGGCAAGCAGTTTCACACTCAGAATGCCCGACAGGTTTTTAATGAATTTACCAAGCTCCGCGGTACAGCGCTTAAAATTGCCCAATCCCTAAGCATGGACGAAGGAATGCTGCCCGAAGAATTTGCTGAAGTGATGAGTGAATCACAATACAGCGTTCCTCCCATCAACAAAGCATTGGCGCGCTCCATCATAAAAAAAGAGCTCGGAGATTATCCCGAAAACCTATTTGCCCATTTTGATACCGAAGCTATTGCGGCTGCATCCATTGGACAAGTGCACGAAGCAGAGCTCAAAAACGGGCAGAAAGTGGCCGTTAAGATTCAATATCCAAACGTAAAGAATACCATCCACTCAGATATGTCGATGGCCAAAACACTGATGAAAAGGATTGTCAGTGGCAACGGTAATTTTGACGAGTATTTTGAGGAAATTGAAGAAACACTAATGGAGGAAACGAATTACCATCAGGAAGCGGAGTATCTCAAATATTTTAACAAACGTTTTTCTGAGGGAGCGGTCATTACACCGAAATATGTCGAGGAACTGTCTACTGATAAAGTACTTACAATGACTTTTATTGAGGGGCAACACCTCAAAGAGTTTCTAGCTTCAAACCCTTCTCAGGAAAAGCGTAACCACTTTGGCCAACTGTTGTGGGATTTCTTTCACGATCAAGTTGAGCAGCGTAATTTTATCCATGCTGACACCCATCCCGGCAACTTTTTCTTCCGTGAAGATGGCAAGCTCGGTGTTATTGATTTTGGATGCGTGAAAAAATTCTCTGAAGAGTTTACGCAAAATTACATGCAGCTTCTGCCCAAACATTTAAAGCAAAATGAAGAAGAAATTCGGGATCTTTATTTGAAACTAGATATCATCAAAGAAAATCCTAAAGATCCAGAAGCCGAAGAAGAATTCTTCCAATTTTGCAAGGCTTATGGCGATACCTTTGCCAAACCGTATATGGGTGATGAATTTGATTTTGGCGATCCCAACTTTAGGAAAAAAATCACTCGCTTTGCTCGGGAGCTCCCTATCAAAAATGAACCGCGCGGCGACAAAAACTTTATCTACAGCACCAAGGTTCATATGGGGCTCTACAGTATCTTGATGAAACTAAAAGCGAAAATTGATACGCAACGAAGCAAAGAACTGACACACAGTATGATTGACACCATGAGCCAAGAAAAAGTGGCTTGACTATTTTAAGTGGATAACAAAAAAGCCTGCGGTTTTAACCGCAGGCTCATTATTTGGCAGATATATTTATCTCCTTCTATTATTCTTGAATATCATTCAGGAATTTAAAAAAGTCGCTGTTCGTCGAAAGAATGAGCGAGGTTTGATCATCAAGTGCCTTCCCGTATGACTCCATCGTTCTTGTAAAGTTATAAAGTTCACGCGCCGCGTTTGTCTGATTATAAGCGTCCGCATAAATGGCCGTCGCACGAGCATCAGCATTCCCTCGGATCTCCTCGGCCTCACGAAAGGCCTCTGATTCTATTCTATTTAATTCTCGCTCTTTTTCACCGTTGATGCGAGCTGCTTCGCCTTCTCCTTCCGATCGAAATTTATCGGCAATACGATTACGTTCACTAATCATACGATCGTAAACCGTTTTGCGCACATCTTCTACGTAATTGATACGCTTAAATCGGAAATCCAGAATCTTAAGTCCTAAATCTTCAGCTCGCTGATTGCCAAGTTCTTGAATCTCTTCTTGTATTGAACCTCGACCAACGGCAATTTCTTCCAGCGAATCTTCGACAACATCCGTTATTGTTGCATCCGATTCAGGATCCCGATTCGTTAATCGTACTACTTCTACCAGATCGTGAGACGCAACGGCATTACGAGTTTCACCGTCCAAAATATCGTCTAACCGAGATTGTGCTCCGCGTTCGTCACGCAGCCGCTTAAAAAATTGGAGCGGATCGGTTATTTGCCAGCGGGCATAAGTATCCACAAAAATAAACTTCTTATCTTTGGTGGGCACCTGATTACGATCACCATCCCATTCCAGATACCGCTCATCAAAATAATGGGTTCTCTGAATGAGCGGAATTTTAAAATGCATCCCGGGATCTGCAACCGCCTCACCTACAGGATCTCCAAACTGGGTAATAATCACCTGTTCTGTTTCATCAACAATGTAAAATCCGTCATAGGCAATGAGAAAAAGAAGGCCTAAAACTACAATAAGTACTATTTTAAAATTCTTCATTCTTAACTATCCTGCGTATTTGAATTAGAATTCACGTTGCTGTTTTTAACGCCTTCCATTTGCATCTGCAAGAGCGGTAGTACACTATTTCCATTTTGGTCAGTAATAATTTTGTTACCCATTTTTGGTAAAATATTTTCGAGCGTTTCAAGGTAGATACGTTGCTTGGTAACTTCTGGAGCCTTTACGTATTCCTGGAAAAGCTGATTAAAACGCGATGCTTCTCCTTCAGCCCTGTTAATACGATTTACGGCATATCCCTCAGCTTTTTGGATGGTTTCTTCCGCCTCTCCTTTAGCACGCGGAACTACCTTATTGTATTCAGATTTGGCCTGGTTAATTAAGGTTTCTTTCTGTTGCTGGGCTTCATTTACTGCATTAAAAGAAGCTTTTACAGGATCGGGAGGATTAATATCCTGCAGTACAACCTGCTCTATACGAATTCCTGATTCATATTCATCCGCCAGTTCTTGAATAAGCTCCTGTGCTTTCATAGCAACTTCGGCACGACCAACAGTCAACACCTCATTAACTGTTCTATCGCCCACCACCTGCCGCATGGCTGACTCAGACATATCTCGCAAGGTTTCTTCCGGGTTACGAATTTTGAAAAGAAAATCATAAGCATCTGAAACACGATACTGCACAACCCATTCTACATCCGCAAGATTAAGATCTCCTGTAAGCATTAGAGATTCATCCCCATATCCTTGTCTTTGGGTCCTCGATTCTACTCCAGCGCTCGTAGTTCGATACCCGAATTCATGCTTTAACTGCCGCTGTATAGGTACATAGCGAACTTCCTCTACAAAAGGGGCTTTAAAATTTAATCCGGGCTGTGCTGTTCTTGTAAATTCGCCAAAACGCATGACCATCCCTACCTCTTCGGGATTAACCGTAAAAAAGGAGGAAAAGCCCACCACCACAATTAAAGCTCCTATTATGATGTATTGGATATTGCTGCCCAACTTCTTGAGTTGTGGCGGCATATCCATTCCAGAAAAATCATTGTTTTGTGCCATATAAAATTGGTTTTCTTGTTAGAAAAGATTCAAATTTTTTGATTCAATGCCCCTATACCTTAAGGCATATGATAGTGGTATCATCCGCCAATTGATAGTCGCTAAACTTTTGAACTTTGCGTTTAATATTCATCGAAATTTCGTTGCTGGGAAGATTCTCAGTATCTAATGATTCAACGAGTGTAACTAAACTATCAAAACCAAAACGTTCGCCCTGGGGATTAACGGCTTCAGGTAACCCATCAGAATAAAGCAGCAGAAAATCTCCCTTCTGCAGCTGCACCTCATACGCCTGATAATCAACAGTGGCTTGTAAACCCAGTGGATATCGTGGTTCTGGGGTATTAATAAATTCTGCTTTCCCTCCCCTTTTCAAGATTGGTAAACAATGCCCCGCATTAGCCAATTTTAGCATCCTGCTTCCAAGATGATATTGTGCAATAATACACGTAATAAATGTTTGCCGATCGGTACGGGTATGCAGTGTAGGGGCAATTTCTCGCAAAATAGAATCCGGAGCATCCTTATGCAGGCGCGAAAGCAATAATCCGCTGGTAAAAACGGCGTGCATAGCAGCCTTCATCGCCTTTCCAGATACATCGGCAATAGTCATATTCAAGACCTGACTATCAGCCGTGCCATTGGTACCTATGATGTAATCAAAATAATCGCCCCCAACTTCGAATGACGGCATAAAAAAGCCATACACATCAATTCCATCTGCGGATGGCGGACGCAATGGCATCAACTTAAACTGACTTTCCCGAGCAATTTCTATCTCTTTTTCAACCCGGAGGTGATTGGCCATTCGCTCTTGATATTCGGGGATATATCCGCCCATTTCGGAAATCGAATTGCCATACTTGTAGGCAATCAATCCATAAATCAGGGGTAATCCCAAAATAAAGAATTGTGTCCACGCAATATAGGCAACATTCATGCTTGTCGATCCCCAATACGGCATCACTAATATTACGGAGGTAAACAGCCACCACGCAGTTGCGAATGAAAAAAGCCCCAAACTTTGTGCTGCAAAAAGAATTACCGCACCGAGTGCCGAGAACACTACCAAGTCATACCATTCAGACCCTATAATCTCAAATAGCACTCCTGATCCCGAAAAGAGGATACCGAGCAATAACATTCCTACTCCATAGAAGAGCCATCGATTACTTATTTTCGACTGCAGGTATCCAGAAATTACCCCTATATGTCCCAGAGAAACCAACCACACATTAATCCAAATTGCCATATTTATAGTTAACAGTTTTGGCTGCATGATTGCTTCGGTAAAGCTATCTTGACTGTCGGCTTGGTAATATTGAGTATCAAGTAGAAATAAACTAACACTAAGTAACCCTAAAAGTACTCCTCCTAATGCATATCCGCGCAAAAGTCCTTCGCCCGTTTCTCTAAAAAAGAATCGCTTTTGCCAAAAAGCATCTAACAAATGGAGCTGCTCTTCATCACGATCTCGTGCCATCGCTTCCCATCCAACATATGCCAAAGCTGCATACAAACCCAAAATAGCCGCAACGATGAGATTATTTAGGATAAAGAGAGCCTCACTCGTCTGATTCCAAAAATCATTTGTGGTATTAATGAGGTAGAATATCCTCCATCCCAAAACACCCAACGCGACACTGACCAAAATAAAGATAGCCCTACGCCACTCCACCTGACCCTTGTTTATATATTTGATACCCAGAAAAACAATGAGTATCGCCAAAATAGCCAGCGAGCCAAACGTTGTTGCCAAATCTATGTTGCTGATACTTTGAACCGGGTCAATCTGTTCGGGCTCATATTTATCTAAGGCCTGAAAGCTTTCGATGGAAACTCCATACCGAATACTTGCCATATTAGACGTATTATTTTCTCGAATAATAGGCCTGACCTCGAGGGATAATTCTTGAGGACCCGAACTGCCCATATTGGTCTTATTCCACTTAAAAACCATATTATTGCCAACACGAGAGTCAGACAGCTCCATCGACTGTTGACCAAAACCGGGTTCTGAAGTGAGTAGCGTATCTCTCACATCAACAAAATCAAGCGTGTAATGCTGAAGGTTATAGCCGAAAATATCCTGAACAATTCGGTTGGCGATAGAAAATAGAGAATCACCGGACACAAAGGTAGGATTGGGATTATCGGTGTATTTTGATATCCGTCTAACGTTACCCTCTTGGTCATATCGGATATCCAGTCGCCCCTGCTCACTCATAAAATCACTTGCTTCATGCGTAAATCCTTCATCCTCATCCTGAGCCGTCCCAATACTTACCTTCCAGCCCGTAAGATGGACTCCCTTTTTATTAAGTTCGGCAGGCGGTGGAAGCTCTCCATTTGCCGAATCTTCAAGAGTTTTATAATAATTCAGATGCTGCGTTCGACTCACCAACACCTGCAAACTATCCATCGAAAAACCCAACCGTTGGGACAGCTCAGCAGTTTTATGCTCAATCGTAGATTTGCTTTGTTCTATTGGTGCTCCAGCATTAAAGGCAATAAAGGAATGCAGTATAAAAAAAGCTGCTAACCCAATAGCACCCAAGAACATCCAATATGTTAACCGTTGCCCCATGTAGTATTAATGACTTTTATTTTATAAAAACTCCTGATACCGTTATTTCTGCTTTAAGAAATATGAATTGCAAAACGAAATTCAATATACAATCATCAACGAAAATACCCTACGAAATTCCCACTCGATTGTTTCCCTTATCTTACTTTATATCCCAAAAAAAGTAGTTTCACGATTTTCATTAACACACAAAAAAAGCCGACGGAGAAAACTCCACCGGCTTAAAACTCTTAAAATAAATAGATCTAAGTAGTTTTATTTTTCAGCTTCCTCAGTTTCCTCTCCATCAAAAGCTTTAAAAACCATTTTTAGATCATCAGCAATTTCTACTTTTGTACGCCCTTCAATACGGTGTCTCGGTATCATAGCTTTGATCTCTCCATCCTTAAAATAGGCAAATGCAGGTGATGATGGTGGATACTCGCTAAAATATTCTCGAGCACGTTCGGTAGCTTCTTTGTCCTGCCCAGCAAAAACCGTCACCATGTTATCAGGCTTAATATCTGATTCCTCAAGGGCTATTTTTACGCCGGGCCGTGCATTACCTGCAGCACATCCACAGACAGAATTAATCACCATAAGCATCGTGCCTTCGTCATATTCATCCATTGCACGATCTACATCATCAACGGTTTTCAGTTCCTCAATACCCAGATCGGTTAATTCTTCGCGCATCCATGAAACGTCGGGGCCTGCTCCAAGTCCAAATTGCATAACTAAATATATTTATTTCAGCTTTGTGTTAAACATCAAATATAAGGCTCAAATATGAAGTATGTAAGAAGAAAAAGCACCCCGTTTTCATCAAACGGAGTGCTTATAATCTCTTTCATCCTCAGAGCCAATTAGGTAGCGTCGTTATAGTATTCATTCACTTGATCCCAGTTAACCAAGTTCCAGAAATTGTTGACATATTTACCACGCTCGTTTTGATAGTGCAGATAGTAAGCATGCTCCCAAACATCCACTCCCATAATTGGTGTTAAACCATTCATGTATGGACTGTTTTGATTAGCTGTGGAAAGTACCTCGAGACCACCGTCTTTATTGACGCACAGCCAACCCCATCCAGAACCAAATTGGCCGGTTGCTGCATTATTGAATTCTTCTTTGAAGTTTTCGAAACTACCAAACTCTTCATCAATAGCAGTTGCAATATCTCCGGTTGGATTACCACCTCCGTTAGGAGAAAGGATCGTCCAGAATAACTTGTGGTTTGCGTATCCACCACCATTATTAATTACAGCTTGTCGAATATCTTCGGGCACTTCTGTAATACGCTGCAATACTTCTTCAATAGGTAGGTTAGCAAACTCAGATCCTTCCAAGGCAGCGTTAACTTTATTGGTGTATCCCTGATGGTGTTT
>JBEPWP010000049.1:0-10439 GCA_041642355.1 Fodinibius sp.
GTAACGGTTGTTGCACATGGAAAGATGTATCACGTTGCTACACAAGCGGCTGAAAAGCTGGCTAAGGAAGATGTGGATGTGGAAATTGTTGATCCTCGTACGGTAAAACCACTGGACATGGAAACGATTGTGAAATCCATCCGCAAAACCAACCGCTGCGTAATTGTAGATGAAGCGCATCCGTTTGGCGGGTTGGCGGCCGAGGTTGGATACTTGATTCAACGCGAAGCGTTTGATTACCTCGATGCGCCTGTACAACGGGTAACGCTTCCGGATACGAATGCCCCCTTTGCCAAGAATCTTTTTGATGAGTGGTTGCCGAGTCCGGATCAGGTAATAGATGCAATTAATACCGTTACTTATCGCAAGTAATTATCGAGTGTCATTCTGAGTTAAATTTAGGATGACACTAATTTTCAAATTTGTTGAATAAAATTACAATCAGTAAACGATTTAAATTTAACTACTATGGCAGTTAAGGTTGAAATGCCCAAGCTAAGCGATACGATGGAAGAAGGTGTTATCGCTGCATGGAATGTTGAGGAAGGAGATACTGTAGAATCCGGTGATGTTATTGCCGAGGTGGAAACCGACAAGGCAACGATGGAGGTTGAGGTTTTTGATGCCGGTACAATCCTTAAAATTCTTGCTAATGAAGGTGATGCAGTACCGCTCGGCGGATTGATTGCCGTAATTGGTGAAGAAGGAGAAGATATCAGTAATATCCTGGAAGAAGCCCAATCTTCAGGCGGTTCTGAGGATTCTTCTGATGAAGAGGAAACTGATGAAAAGGAGACAGAAGCTGATGAAGAAAGTGAGCAGGATAAAGAACAGGAAAGTTATGATCCTGTATTTGGTGATCTTGATGAGAAAGGGAACGGTCAACCTGATGACGGCCGTATTAAAGCTTCTCCGTTGGCACGTAATATGGCCAAGGAGCAGGGCATCAACCTTGCTAATGTAGAAGGCAGTGGTCCTCATGGACGGATTATTAAGCGTGATATTGAAAGCTACAAGCCATCAAAAGCACCTGCTGCAGCGTCTTCAGCGACAGTGTCACGTGAGGATAAAGAGCATCGCGTATCACAGATGCGCAAGACCATTGCTCGACGACTTTCGGAAAGCAAGTTCAGCAGCCCGCATTTCTATGAGACTATCGATATTGATATGAGTGCCGTATGGGATGCGCGCAAGCAGTTGAATGAGATCAGTGAAACTAAGATCAGCTTTAACGATATTGTTGTTAAAGCATGCGCTACTGCACTCCGACAGCATCCGCAAGTTAATAGCTCCTGGCATGGTGATAAGATCATTGAACACGGTGATGTAAATGTTGCTGTAGCTGTGGGCATTGATGAAGGATTGCTTACGCCGGTTATTGATAATACCGATCAGAAAGGCCTGCAACAGATTGCGGCGGAAAGTAAAGTGCTGATTGAAAAAGCGCAAAATCGTGACTTGCAGCCCGAAGAGATGGAAGGGAGCACGTTTACGGTCAGTAATTTAGGCATGTTTGGTATTGAAGAGTTTACGGCTATTATCAATCCGCCGAACGCCTGTATTCTTGCTGTGGGTGCTATTCGCGAAGAACCCGTTGTTGAAGATGGGGAGGTAGTGCCAGGAAAGCGGATGAAAGTCACACTGTCCAGCGATCATCGCATCGTGGATGGGGTGGTAGCGGCCAAATTCCTTAATACACTCAAGAGTATGCTTGAGAATCCGCTGGGTATGGTTTTATAAAACCTGAATATGAGTTATTCAAGCCCTGAATCGAATGGTTCAGGGCTTTTTTTATTCCAATTATATTTCCTTTCTATTGTTGGCTACTAGTTTAGGCATATCTAAAATACATTTATCATCTGTCCGGAATTTGGAAATATTTTCCGATTTTGCCCTTCCGTTTTAGAATATAGTAACTAATTAAAAATTCTAATTTTTGTAAAATAGCCTTATATCCATAATGAGAAGGGTTTTAACTATTAAAATTGTCTAATAAATATTAGAAATTATTAATATTAAAAATATTTAATATATTGATCACAGGTTCAATCAAAGAGAAAGAACAGTGATCAAAAAATTCTACATATTGACAGCTCTTCTAATCGGACTCTTCTTCCAGTCTAGCTTTGGCCAAGGTTCCGCTCAGGCGTCGATGAAAGTAAGTGTTGAGGTTGTAGAGGGAGGTAGTGTTGCAATGAGTCAGCCGGGTAAAGTTAACTTATCTAAAAATGGCAATTCTATTCTTGGGACAATGAATCTGCAAGGTAGTGATAATACAATAGTAAATGTTTCAGATCAGCTTGAACTCTTTAATTCGAATGGAAAGCAAATAAGCCTAGATATTGCAGCTATAAATGATATGGAGACTAATACTGCTAATATTCGTCTTCAGGGTTTAAAGTCATCCAACTCATCCGAAAAGGGTTCTTACAGTGGAGAGCTAAAAACGACTGTAGAATATCTCTGATTAGGGAACAAAAGAAAAATTAAGGAAGTTTCTACCTTTCAATACTCTTTTATTTTTCAACCAAAACTGTAATCGGATGTTCTATTGCAGGGATATTAGAAAGCTTTTGTTGCAATTCCTTGGTTCGTGTCCATGAACTAAGTCCTTTAAAAGTAATTGAACCATCAGAAGATTTTTTGAATTCCGCTCCTGATTTAGGATCAATCAAAGATTTTAAAAGATCTTCGTCAACTTTTCCTTTGGGATTTCCGATATGGATTTTGAAACTGAATTCCATAGCCCGATCTTCTTTCTCACCAATAAAGAGAGAATAATTTTGAATGTTTTCGAGAGAGGCATCTTTATAGGAAGGTTCGTTTTGTATAGCAGAAAGTTGGGATTGCATTTCTTTTTTAAAGTAATATCGTTCATCTACATATACCAAATAGCTATCATTGGCCTCATTAAAGCTGACAGAGGCTTGTATATCCAAATCATTTTCAGACCGTTCAGCAAATCGGCTGGCAGCATCTTCTGTTTGGAATTCTCCCAGTTTGATAAAATCCGCTTGAGGTACGTCAGGTTCAATATCTTTACTATCAAGGACAACCAGTGCGGCTCTTTCAAATGTATTGCGATGATATGATAAGATGTTTTCGATAGCTTGATCCCGATTTGGTACGGACAGACTTCGAATAGCGTATAAGTCAGTGTTTGTATTAAGGACTACACTAAAAGATCCATTAAGTCTGCTTGTCGCTTCCATGGCAATTTCTTTAGCTTTGGATAATGTACTGAAACTGGCAAGCTGAATCTTGTAGTAGATTTCCTGATCAGAAATATAAGTAGTGTCAGCTACTTCAGGTTTTACAGTATCGGCTGTTATAGGTTCAAGCGTTGATTTTGGTTTGAGGATAAAGTTCAATCCCTCGACGAAGTCTCCCTCTGCCAGAGCCTCAACTTCAACGTCCATGGTATCGGGTTTCGAATTGACATCTAGAAATTCAAGCTGCTTACCATCTATATATAATTCATAGTCTCCGGGTGGAATTTCATAAGCATAAAATGTGCCGTCGCTAAAGGTGCGCATTTCTTTTGTGTAGGTTGTATCCTCTTTAGAATCCAAGTAAACCCGGAGGCCAGACTGTGGATTCTCATTCCCGTTGTTCATTTTTACAACGCTGCCGGATATTACGCCGGAAGTGTAGAACGGAATATTTATCGGTTTATACTGGTTCGGATCTGTAACAATAGAAAATTGTTCTATTTCAGGAACCAGCATGGGATTTTTGATAGCTGATTGATTGATTTCCATGTTAATTCGGTGGTAGGACTGCAGCTGGCTGAAACGAAGGATACCCTCCGAAGAGGTAGACATAACGCCTGCCCGCCCAATACGAACTGCTTCATCGTTTATTACGTCATCTCCTTCGTCATAAGTACCAGAGTTGTTCGAATCTACATAAAGACGAACGGATGTTGCAGACCGTCCTACTTGTTGCCTGTTCGAAACGGTTAAATCTTTATTGTAATCATCATATCCAATCGAACCTCTTATATTCTGTGAGAAGGAATACTGATTTCTTACGTTTCTGGCATTTGATGTACTGCGAAATGCATTGAAATCAATGGTGAGACCAACGTTCAAAAAATTCAAATGATTTAAAAAATTTCTGGAGTAGGAGGCCTGAATTCTTCCATTTTCGAATATGCTTTTGGAGGCTTGTATTTCGGCCTCTCTGAAGGCACCGATCCCCGGGCTATAATCAATACTACCACTAACAAAGGTATTTTGAAGATAGCGGGGTATGTTGGGAGTTCGGGAAATGAGATATGTAGCGGATGCGCTCAGATCTGAGCTGTTACTCGGTTCGAATGAAAAGTTACCGAACTGGCGATCACGGTAACTGAATCTAAGATTCAGGCGATTGATTCGAGAGTTCAAGTCAATGGCATAGCTCATATTATTCCGCGTTGAACTTTGACCGTAATCACCTCGAAATCTAAAATTAAACGGCATTTCTCCTATTGACAACGGGAAAAATACATTGGCCGAGAATTCCTGTTCATTGTTGGCAGGATTATAAATCTGATTGTCGGTATAATTAGTATAGTTTAAACCCCAACTGGCAGATGAGGGATAAATAACATTCCCGGATATTCGATAGAATGCATTGGGAGCAATATCGAGATTTAAAAGATAATCGTCTAATACCCGGGCAGAAGTTGAACTAAAGAAAACAGGAGATTGATTGGAATACTCATTATAGTATTCTACACCCACTTGCTGGGTCAGCCAGTTCGAAATTCCATACGCTACATCGCCTTGGGTCATATAGCTTTCAGTTGCGGTACCTAAAAAAGCGTTATCCAGTTTGCCGGCGTTTAGATGATAGTTGAATTCCCCTTCCGGAAGAAAGTTGAATGGTATCTGTATTCGTTCTTCTCGTTCCTGGATGCGTCCATCTGGTCCATAGATTCTTAATCGCAATCGCGAAGTACCGTAGGTAAGTGGTACTAAAAAACGATACTGTTCGTCTTCGGTTATTCTAGTAAAATCATAGAGTGAATTATTGTAGTAAAGCTCAACTTCTGAACCAATAGGAGCCGTTCCCTCGATTTCATATGAATCGTACATATATCGGGGTTCAATGGGTTCGTTCGTTAGTCGAACTCCCGTAAAATTACGACTATTTAATCCATCAGAACGAGTTTGTCCCGCGTAGATTTGGCTGAGATATTCGTTATTCCGCATAACGTATCGCCAGCGCAGATTATTGGTGGTAAAGTCAGAAGAACCTTCAAAATAGTTGCCAAAAGCAGAACCCTCGAGATCACCACCGGCAATTTCCGTTCCCAGATCAAAATTATAGGTAAAGGAATTTTGGTTTTCATTTATAATTGTAGTTAGAGAATAATCGAAAAAGCCGCCACCGAATAAGGTTCGATCCCGTTCATAAAGGAGGGGATGAAACTCTTGTCCGATAGTGGTCTTTTGTTGACGCTCTCTACGCTGTTGTCGTTCATACTCTTCAACGATGGGCAGGGTATTTGGGGTATCGAGTTGCAAGAGTAGATTATTCATGTCTACCGAAAAATTTAGATCAAATACTTCTGATAGCACATCGAGGCTCACGTAGAAATCTAGCTCTTTAACTAGCATTTTGGAGGCGTCGTATTGGAAGGAACCCTTATTTTCCAGCGATACTTCATAGTTGCTAAAGTCGAAGCGGAAATTGTTATCGGGATCAAGATAAAAGCCTTCAATGGACAATTTTCCATTGTCTACCTCGTGAGAAATTTTAAGGCTGCTGAATATTTCTGAAACCGGAAGGTAATAGGTCCCATCTTCATAATAGGCGGTTATAACCTTTTCAAAGAAATTACGGTAGGTAAACGAAAGGAATATTTCTTGTTGATTTGTTTGTTGTTCAACCCGTTCTTTTTGGAATTTGTATGCCGGTGTGGCCTTTGAAAAATTATCAAAAGAAAGAGCAGGCGAATTTAGAGCGAATAGAAGAAGAAATAAAATTAAGAAACGACCTTCTTTACTCACTTTTTGGTAAAGCTTATGGATTGAGAAACCGGTTCCATTTGAATGATATTATCCGAAGGCACATCAGATCGCTGCGTTTCAAATGTAATTTCGGCCGTATATTCTCCGTTTTCTAATTCATCTTGTGCTACTTCAAATACTTGTCGATAGTCAAAATAAATAGAGGTGGAAGTGCGTTTTTCAACGATCGTATTACCGTTACTGTCTGAGATAGTTAAGATAATCGATCCAAGAAAAGGAGAGTTACCCGCTCTGCTGACATCGGTGATAAATTCAAAATTATCTTCTGAATTTTGATGGGTGAAATTCTGGATATCTATGCCGGTATTGGTATCACCGTGCTTATAGAAAAGAGTGGTAACTTGTTCAAACCTGTAATTAATTTGAGCCGTAATTTCATCGTCACTTTCTTCACCAACAGCAGGATTTTGGGCGCTGGAAGTAGTTCTTATACGTGTCCAGTAGGTGCCATCCGAAAAATCTTTGGGTCGCACGGTCATTCGAACGGTTTGACGCTGGCCAGGTTGCAGCACAAAATTCTGTGGAAAGCCCTTAACAAGATTGCTGATGCCGTATTCCTGGGCCCGGCTACTGTCGTCATAAACCATCTCAACATTTCCGTCATTGTTGGTTGTGGGGTAGCCGAAGGGGAATTCAATGGATACTTCCTGAGCCTGATCTGATCCGTTAAGCACCAGAAAACTGCCAAAACGTTCTTGCTGGTCTATGAAAACCATAGTGGGGGCGATAGTAATTTGTGCTTTAGCCCCAGTTGTTGATAGAGTAAATAGCAGCAGGAATATGAATAACAGTTTTTTCATCTTGGGTAGACTAGTTGTATTTGCCGTTTGGGGAACCTAAGAAATTTGAGTAAAAAAGCATAGTAGACTGCTGCTAGAACTATTCTCCCCTATCTATAATTAAAAAAGCCAAGACGGATTAAGTCTTGGCTTTTTTACAAAATAAAAGGATTTCTTAATTATGTGTAGCTGTCAGTGTAATTGTTTCTGTATACTCACCCGCAACTTGATCATTAGCAGCAGTGATTGAACCACCTATGAATACATATATTTCTTGATTAGAAGCACCAGCTACATTAACACCGTTTTTTTCACTAGTGGGATCCCAGCTTTCTGTTTGAGTATTACTGTCTTCTCCCCAAGCGGCATCCGATCCATCAAAGGTGATATCCATGGTGGCGCCGTCTGGTCCTTGCAAAACTCCGCCATTATCGAAAGCAAATTTTAAACTTACATTACCACTATTTCCAGATACGGTGAACTGTCCAGCATCACCGCTAGATGTTTGAACATCACTAGAAGCTCCTGGTGTGAGATCACCAAAATTGAGGCCTTGCACTTCGGTTACATCTATAGAAGCTTGAACATTTGCTTTTGCTGTTATTTGCGCATTAGCGATAGTTGTTAAGCCTGTGGTGATAAGTAAGACGAGAGTAAATTGGAGTAATCGTTTCATGGTTAGAGCCGTTTTTAATCTTTGTAGATAAATTGAGTTTCTTTCTTTGCTTCAGTCCCAAAATAAAAATGATCTCTTGAGTCTCCTAGTTAGAGCCTTTTAATTAAAAGATTCTAAGCTTCTCTAAAGTCACATGGTTGGTGACTTTTCGAAGAATGACAACAACGAATACCCTAAAGAGCGTTTTCAATCTTGCAGAAGATCAATAAATCTTAATTTCTATTGGTAAACGACGTTCAAAACTAATGTGCCAGCATAGGAGCCAGGAGAGATGTCGCCGACTTCAATATTCCCAAAGATATATACATAGCCAGTAACCCAAACTTGGTCATCATTATCACTACTGAGGGTTATCCGTAGCCGGTCATTGGCAAAGGGCAAGTAATCCTGATAATTGCTTGGTTCGGGGGAATAGGCTGCATCCAGATTAAGTTGGACAGAATCCGTGGTATCTTGCCCAGCAGACTGTGTTAAGCGGACAGGTTTTTCTAGGGTAAGTATTGCGCTTTGTGCCGCAAGCGCTCTGATTTTAAATATGCCCATTTGCGGATTACCCAAACCAATTTGATGGGTCCCACTGTTGGTTACCACCGTACCAAAATTTAAATCCTGAAGCACCTCCACGCCTAACTCAGGCTGCACATCCATATTAAAACGTAGGGTCTGAGCCTCGCTAGGCAGTGAGAAAAACGTGATGCTAATAAGTGTTAATAGAAAAAATCTAAAGTTCATTAGGTCAATTTGTGTAGGAGACAGAAATTGTAATTTGACTGGTATATGTGCCGGCTCTAACATTACCAACATCTATATTGCCGTAAATATAAACATAAGCTGTTTCAGTAGATTGGCCTCCTCCGCTACCGGTAGCATTACTATTTCCTTGGTTGTTACTGTTTTCATTTCTACTACCTTGTGAGCCATTAACTTCGAATGTAGCAGTATTACCATTAAAAGGTTCTGCCTGGTTTTTATTTTCTTCTCCTTGATTTGCATAAGAGGCACCTAAGGTATAGGATATCGTGTTTGAGGCATCCAACATTAGATCTTGGGCAGCTATCGTAACTTCAACACTTTTGTTTTTCTGGCCCTCTATACTAATAATTTCAGTTTTTGGATCACCAAGAAAAATATCATAAGAATTGTTTTGGAGTACAGTCCCGTAGTCTAAAACCCCATCGGTTGTTACTGTTACTGTTAGTTCTGGGGGAGCTTCTACATTGATAGCCAACATTTGGGCATTTATAGCACTAAATGGGAGAATAAAAAATAAAAAACCAATTAGAGTTTTTTTCATAAAGTCGTTGCTATAGGTTTATATATATTCGACTTCAATGGTAAAATTACCATTGTAATTCCCCGGTCTGGCATTTTCAACATTTACCTGGCCGCCGATCCAAAAATAATATTCTCCATTACTGTTGAGTGTCAGGTCACGATTATCGGTTTGTAGAATTTCGGCTGAGCTCTGATCGTCCTCATCATTGCCGGCAATTTCATAGGTGAAAGTTAGTGTGCTGCCACTGGTGTGTGTCAACGTGCGTTCACGTACAAAGCTGACTCGAATTTGGGACTCAGCATTACCAAGGGCAATCATTTTTCCAGTATTAGAATCGGACAGGGGATCAATGGTAATGGTCTGCTGGCTGGACTGAACGGGACTAAAATCCATATCTTGTACTGTGACCATTTCTATAGATTCGACCACTTGAGCAGAAGCATTAATGCTGATCCGGCTAGACTCCCCGTTCTGATCTTGCCCTATAGCAGTAAATGGAGCAAGATAATTAATTGCTATTACGGCCAGCAAGATTATTGTAGCTTTTTGCATCAAAGTCTTAATTAGCTAAATGTTGTTTATGATAAGTAATCTTAAAATAGGAAGTACAGTAACAAAGATTGAATTAAAAAGCTTTAAACATCAGACTAAAGGGGCTATATTGAGCTCTATTTCACATCTTATAAATTATAATTTACTAATCTCTTCTAATTCCAAAGATAATCTATCAATGAAAGGAATTATTTTAGCGGGCGGTACAGGGTCGAGGTTGTATCCTCTGACAAAAGTTACAAATAAGCATTTGCTTCCCATCGGAAACAAGCCGATGATTTATTATCCCATCGAAAAGTTTACGGAAGCAGGTATTGAGGAAATATTGATTGTAACCGGGACAGAGCACATGGGGGATGTGGTAAACCTACTGGGATCGGGCAAAGATTTTGGGTGCCGGTTCACCTATAAAGTGCAGGATGAGGCTGGTGGAATTGCCCAGGCACTGGGACTGGCAGAGAATTTCGTGGGTGATGATTCGATGACTGTAATACTGGGTGATAATATTTTTGAGACGTCGTTGGTTAAAGCGATGAATGTATATCCCGGCAGTGGAGCACAAATTTTACTTAAAGAAGTGGATGACCCCGAACGTTTTGGAGTGGCCGAGGTAGATGGTGATAAAATAGTAGGGATTGAAGAAAAACCGGATCAGCCGAAAAGTAATTTGGCGGTGACCGGCGTTTACATGTACGATGCACGGGTGTTTGATTTTATTCGTGATCTGGAGCCCTCTGATCGTGGAGAACTTGAAATCACAGATGTCAATAATCACTATATCCGGGAAGATGCTATGCGGTTTTCGGTGATGGAAGGATGGTGGACCGACGCTGGAACGCCCTCATCATACAAGCGAGCAAATAAATTGGTTGAGACCGAAGAATGATGAAAGCATTACTACTTGGAGCATCCGGACAATTAGGCAAAGAGTGGCAACGTATTATTAGTGAAGGTTATTCAGAGGAGATTGAGTTGCTGCCCTACAAGTCTGAGGATCTGGATATTACGCACTACCGAGAAGTTTCTGATGAGTTTCGCGAGCAGAAGCCGGATGTTGTCATTAATTGTGCAGCTTTTACAGATGTGGATGGGGCTGAAGATTACAAAAAACTGGCGCGCAAAGTTAATATGGA
>JBEPWP010000050.1:0-10394 GCA_041642355.1 Fodinibius sp.
AAAAATTGAGCAATCTAATGAGTATCCGAATATTAATATCGCCGGTATTTTTCGTGATAATGATTTTATACTTGTTCAAAAAGATACTGCTTTTGAGGAGGGGGATCGTATTACCGTATTTGGTTCTCCTCAAAAAGTAGATAGTTTTGGAATTTCAATATCATCGACAGAAATGGAACCTGTTCAAGATACGTTTGATATTCTTGGCGGGGGTGATATTGGCTATCAAACGGCTCTTTTGTTAGAGGATACCCCATTGAGCATTCGTATCTTTGAAAAAGATCCAGATCGGGCTCAATTTCTTGCTGAACACTTGTCCCAAGCTATGGTGCTACAAGCTGATATTACCGAGCGTTCGGTTTGGGAAGAAGAAAATATTCCTGAATCTGATATTTTATTGGTTAGCACAGAAGATGACGCCACAAATGTATTGGTGACCTTATTAGGACAAGATTATGAAACCCCGCGATTGGTAAGTATTGTTCATGAACATCAATATTTGTCGCTTTTTGAGTCGTTGGATATTACGCGGGTAGTTCATCCCAGAGAAGTAGTTGCTTCTAGTATAACTAACTATATACAAGATAGTTATATAGGAAGTGTAACAGAACTGGAACATGAAAGTGGGGAGGTTTTTGAAATAAAAATAGATGCAGAAAGCCAAGCGTTGGGCCAGACTATAGAAGAGCTGGAAAAAAGCTTTGATCAGCCTTTCGTTGTAGGAGCGATGGTTCGTCAAAATCATTCAATTGTTCCCAAGTCAGATATATCTATAAAACTGGGAGATCAGTTAGTTATTCTGACTACTGGTAAAGCTGAAGATATCGTTGAAAAACTATGAGGAAACAGGTTGACCTTTTATGTGTCATGAGTCTTTTTGGCTCTATTTTAAAATGGCTTTCAGTGCCTCTGGGCATACCGTTTATATATTCGCTATTTGGTTGTGAAAATCCATTGGTTTTTTTGATTCCCATTGGGGTATCATTAATAGTGGGATTTCTCTTAGAACGACTTGATACCAATCCAAGACTTGGGTTACGGGAGACTTTTTTGTTGGTATCATTAAGTTGGTTGGGCGTAACACTGGTTGGGGGACTTCCTTATTTGCTGGCGGGAGAAGGTACGGTAGCTGTTCCCATAAATGCTTTTTTTGAGAGTATGAGTGGCTTTACTACCACAGGTGCTACCGTGCTGGCTTCAATTTCATTTGATACACATAGTCCTGAAATTATGCTGTGGCGCCAAATCACACAATGGCTCGGCGGTATGGGAATAATAGTCCTCGGAATAGCCATTTTACCCCGATTATCTGTAGGCGGTTCAGAATTAATTGAGGCAGAAGCCCCGGGTACACAATTTGATCGGATTACGCCACGCATTGTCGAAACAGCAAGGATTTTATGGTTGCTCTATGTTATCCTTACGATAACGCTTGGGGGCTTGCTTTATGGATCTCATCTAATTGGACTTTCCCCCGAAATGGATCTTTATAATGCCGTAGCTCATGCGTTGACAACCATGCCTACCGGTGGGTTTTCGCCACAAGCTGAAAGTATAGCTGCTTTTTCATCAACAGTACAGTGGATAATAATTTTATTCATGTTTATGGCAGGGGTCAACTATGCCTTAATGTGGAGGGCGTTTACCGGTAATCCTAGTAAACTGTATCGAGATACCGAATTCCTCTTTTACAGCTTTATTCTACTTCTCACAGCTGCAATAATATTGGCTATGACTTTTAGTAATACTTTTGAAAAGCCACAGGTTGCTATACGCCACAGTTTATTCCAAGTGCTGACTTTTGTAACTACTGCCGGATATGCAAGTCACGATTTTAATACTTGGAATTCGATGGCTCAAACGCTGTTATTTATGATGATGTTTATTGGAGGCTGTGCTGGGAGTACGGGGGGAGGTATTAAGGTATTCCGCTGGATTGTTACTATAAAAACTTTTTTTAAACAACTCTTTACGACTATTTATCCGCGTGCTGTCCAATCTATTCGAGTGGGCAAAAATATCATTAAGAATGAAACGGCTCGTCGTGTTACGATAATGATTTTGTTGTATATAGTTACCTTTCTGATAGGAGCTTTGATTATAGAGATTGAATCATACCGCATTGGCCTTGAGCTGGAAACATTAGAAATAATGAGTGCATCCGCGGCTTGTATAGGGAATATTGGACCGGGATTTGGAATTGTAGGTCCAATGAATAATTACCTTGCTTTTTCACCACTCTCAAAAATTGTAATGGCTTTTTTGATGTGGGCAGGACGCCTCGAACTGTTTACACTTTTTGTAGTATTTATACCCCAATACTGGCGAAATTAGATTTAGTTGGCTGGTATGGTGGAATCCCAAAAGAGTGAAAAATTCGAAGATTCAGCTATTTGTCCATCTGGGATAGGGCTTTTTTAACCAATTCCTGGACATCGCCTTCAAAATCTTCGTTTTTTGCAGCGAGCTCGATCGATTCCTGAGCATCCCGCTTTTTAAAGCCAAGTGATTGCAGGGCTGAAACAGCTTCCTCTTTTATATTGCTGCTGATTGAAGTTGAACTGCCATCAGTGGAGTAGGTCGCATCTACCATTTCCGAGATCTTATCTTTCAGCTCCAGAATCATACGCTGGGCGGTCTTTTTGCCGATGCCCTTAATTTTTGATAACGCCGATTTATCCTCCTGAACGATGGCACCTGTAATTTTCTGAGCGGGCAAGCCTGATAGGATGGTGAGTCCCAGTTTTGGCCCCACGCCTTTAACGGTGATCAGTAATTCAAAAAGATCTTTCTCATTCTGATTCCCAAATCCAAAAAGCCGTTGATCGTTATCTGTTACGTGATGATAGACTAGTAGTTCAACTTCTTCGCCTTGTTTGGGCAGTTCATCATACGTCTGGTTCGAAATTTCCAACAGGTATCCAACGTCACGTACATCAACAATAACTTGTTCCGGGGACTTGTCGTGCACAATACCTTTTAAATATGCAATCATGAAATATGGATACGTTTTTATTTAACTCTGTCAGGATTATTTTCTACAAAATCGGCCCAGCTCGACTTACTGTTATTTTGATGCGTTTTCTTTTTGGATTTGGGAGCCTGTTGGTTGAAACTGTTCTGCTTCAATAGGTGGCACCATGCAACGGCTAGGGCATCAGTGGCGTCACGAGAAAGTTTTTCATCCGGTAACGAAACTGTCTTTCGCAACATGAAAGCAACCTGCTCCTTACTGGCATTTCCATTTCCTGTAATCGATTTTTTTACCTGTTTAGGATAATACTCTGTAACCCCAATATCCTGGTTGGTGATGGCCAGCATAGCTGCAGCCTGGGCCCGACCTAATTTGAGCATCGCAAGGGGATCAACGCCATAAATAGGCGTTTCCACCGCGCAGAAATCCGGATTGAATGAGGAAATAATCTTGGAAACTTCTTCAAAGATATACTGCAGGCGATCAGAATGATCATCCATGTGAGCCATTTTTAGCACATCACAGCGTAGGGCTACCAGCTTGCTGTTTTCTTCAGTAAGAATAGCAAAGCCGGTATTACGCGAGCCAGGATCGATCCCAAGAATTACATTCGCCATAAACCGATATTTTTTGTTGGTTTAATAGAATATAAGAGATTTACTGGCGATTTCTCATCACCAAACCCCATCAATATTTAACGTTATTTGAATGTCTTAAAGGTGTCGATGCGTTCGAAATAGCTGGTGGCGGCCTCCTTGACTTTCGGTGCCAGCAATATGGTAGAGACCATCGTTGGAATGGCCATAAGAGCAAACATGCCATCAATGAGATCGATAACCGCACCAATGGAGGCCACGGACCCAAAGATGATAGAAGCTACATAAAAGTAGTTGTACCAATGTTGTTTGTCAGCACCAATCAAGTAGCCCAGGCATTTGGTTCCATAATACGAATACGTAAGCATGGAGCTGATGGCAAAAAAGACGACACAAATGAGAAGCAGATATGTACCAAATTCGGGCAGAGCTTCATTAAAAGCGTTGAGCGTAAGCGTTACTCCATTGGCTTCGGTCGACTTCCAAACGCCGGTAACCAAAATAGCCAGCGCGGTCATCGTACAGGTGATGATGGTATCAATAGCGGGCCCTAACATAGCAACCAATCCCTCGCGGACCGGTTCTTTGGTTTTAGCCGCACCGTGGGCCAGGGCTTCGGTACCGAGTCCAGCTTCGTTGGAAAAGACGCCTCGCTGAATTCCGATCACAATAAGTGAGCCAACAATACCTCCAAACATTGCCTCCCCGTTGATAGCGCTTTGGCGAACGTAATCCGCATTAAAAGCATCGGTAATGATAAGACTGAGATAATGGGGAATTTCAGTGATGTGGGCTCCCAAAATGGTTACGACACATCCGATGTAGATGATCACCATGGCGGGAACCAATTTGGAAGTTACTTTTCCAATTCGGGTAATACCGCCAAAAATTACAACAGAAACAAGTATTACGAGTACAAGTCCGGTAATAAGATCGCCGCCAAAATGAGCATTGGCAGCTACCCAGCCTTGGGGGATATAAATGGAATCGCGCAAAATTTGGGTGAGCTGATTGGCCTGAAAGATCGGCAAAGGACCAAAAATGCCGGCCAGCGCAAACAATCCTGCTAACGGTTTAAAGAGGTAGGTCCAGTTTCCTCCCCATTTTTTTTCGAGTCCTTCGCGTATCACATACATCGGACCGCCTTGTATTTTACCTTCAGAATCTTCGCCACGATATAAGATAGCCAGCGTACAGGTGAAGAATTTCGTTGCCATCCCCACAAAAGCACTAACCCACATCCAGAAAAGAGCTCCGGGGCCGCCCATAAAAATGGCTACGGCCACACCGCTAATATTTCCCATTCCAACGGTTGCCGCCAGCGCACTTGATAAGGCCTCGAAGTGAGAAATGTCGCCTGGGTCGTCGGGGTTATCGTATTTTCCACGAAGAATATTGAGGGAGTGTCTGAGGTATAGAAAGGGGATAAAACGCGAATAAATCAGGAAGAAAAGTCCACCACCTACCAGTAAGTAAACGAGTGGCATCCCCCACATAAAACTCGAAAACGCACTTAAAAACTGTTCTATAGCTTGCAAACTACGATTGGTCTTTGGTTGGGAATAAAATTAACAGGCCGAATATACTAATTAGCACGACTAAAGAAGATAAAATCTGTGGCGGGGGGATCAATTTTTGCATTTCGTAACAATTTGGCGATCTGGGCACGGTGGTGCTGCCCGTGAATGATAACGTGGGTTAGGATATCGGACAGGCTTGTTTCATATGGAGTGCCTTTGCTATTTGTGTAACTGATAATACGATCCAGGGTATTTTTATCGTTTCCTATCACCTGTTTCCACTGTTGGTTTAGCGTCTTTAGATGTTGTAATGCATCGGCCAAACTGTAAGTGGGCCAGATTTCGATATTATCAGTCGATTCCCCCTGTATACGCTTATACCACATTTGTTGCGATCCGGCAATGTGAGTAAAATAGTTCACTGCTTGGTCGGATCCGTCAAATCCAATATGATCTTGCAGGCTGAGCAAAATCTGTTCATTGGCCCAAATATCGTATCTAAAAAATCTAAGTAAATGATCTGCAGTATCCATAATCCTTTCTATTTACGCGAAAAGCATATCAGAATTTTAAAAATAATACAAATTTTGAAGTAGATGAGCACGCTCCTATTTTATCGGAGTAATTTTTAATTAATGAAACTTGTTATGCTGCTCGCTCTCGATATTGGAAACAGTAATATTGTGATTGGGGCTTCGAAAAATGGCGAATGGTCCCACCAATGGCGAATTCAAACGGATACCGATAAAACCGCTGATGAATACGTTGTAATGTTTAATAGTTTGTTTTCTGAAGAGGGCCTTGCCTTTAACAGGTTTGATCAAATTATTATTAGTAGTGTAGTACCGCAACTTACTCAAACCATCAGCGAGGTGTTTGAGAAAAAATCACATACTAAAGCACTGATCCTGAACGGAGAAGTGGATACGGGCTTGACTATTAAGCGAGTAAATCGCAAAAGTGTGGGGGCCGACCTTATTGCAGGTGCAGTGGGGGCATATGATCTTTTTGAGGATGATTGCATCGTCGTTGATTTTGGTACGGCCACAACGGTTATGGCTGTGCAAAATCCAGGGGAGCTTATTGGAGGATCTATTTGTGCAGGACTCAAGGTCACTATTGATGCCTTGGTGGGAAAAACAGCTCAGCTTTCACAGATTCCACTGGAGCCCCCGAAACAGGTTATTGGGGGAAGTACGATGGAGGCCATGCAATCGGGCCTGGTGCTTGGTCACTTATGCATGATCGAAGGGCTTATTGATCGGATGAAAAAACAGCTGGGCGGGTCGGCAAAAGTGGTGGCTACCGGTGGTTTGTCAAATCAGATCGCTGAACATACCAATTATTTTGATGTTATCGACCCCATGTTAACACTTGACGGTCTTCGGTTGATTATGGAAAGGCAGTGTTGAGACATAAGTTGGCAAATGACAAAAGTTAAAAAAGCTTTGTTTCTGGTTTGTGAGTCAGACGCCGAAAAAACTGGAAATGCCATTCAGGATAAATTGTACCCCAATAGCCATGGCAATAAATCCCATCATGCGAGTAATGGCATTCATTCCTGTGGGTCCAATATATTTTGCTGAAAAAGGAGCTAGTCGCAACACACCATACGAAATGAGAGCTACCAGCACAATAGCAGCACTCGTAATAAGCAGGTCAAAAAAACCTTCTGCTTGTGATGCCAAGCCAATTACAACAGCAATACTTCCGGGCCCCGAAAGCATGGGCATGGCCATAGGACTAAATGAGATATCTTCCTTTTCTTTGGCTGCTTCTTGCGCCTCATCTGATATCTTTTTTTCCGAGACGTCTGGATTCAGCATCGCATAGGCAGCACGAAGAATAATTAATCCACCCGCAATGCGGATACCCGGCAGGCTGATGCCGAAGAAGCTCATGATGTAGGTTCCAATCAAAAGAAAAATGATCAGTACCAAGAACATGTAAAAAGATGATTTCTTGGCAACATTTATGCGTTCTGCATCAGTATTTCGATCTGTTAATGAAAGGAATACCGGCATGGCCGCCAAGGGATTTGCAACCGAGATAATGGAAGTAAAAGCAGCAATAAATAGAGTGGTTGTCCCCGTTAAGTATGATGTAAATATTTCGCCTTGGCTTAAAAAATCTTCAAACATAAGGAGCAAAAGATATGAAATAGTGGAAACAAGTTTAACAGTTTTTACAAACGAAGTTCGTTTTTCAAATGTTAAATTAAATCTTAGATTTACATTCCAATTTTAAATTGTGTAATACTTTATTGATGAATCAAATAGAAGAACAAGATTACAGCTCGCTTACGACTACCGTCACTAAGATTGTGGGGCGTGATGACTATTCGCGCGATCAAAAGCTGCAAAATATTTGTAAACTATTGTCTGAAAATGTAAGGGTTTTTGACTGGGTGGGATTCTATCTCGTTGACCCCGACGCAGATCAGGAATTAGTATTAGGGCCATATGTAGGAGAAGAAACAGATCATACGCGTATCCCCTTTGGAAAAGGCATTTGTGGTCAGGCAGCTGATACCAACGAAACGTTTGTGGTACAAGATGTAAGCCAAGAGGACAACTATTTGGCTTGTAGCGTAGATGTGAAAGCGGAAATTGTAGTACCCGTTATGAAGAATGGGGAGTTCGTTGCAGAATTGGATATCGATTCACATACTAAAGATTCTATGACCCAGAAGCACCGAAGAATGTTGGAAGAGGTTTGTGAAATTATCGCACCAATATTTTAATTGCTAAATATTGAAATCACTTATGAAATACTTTGCTACTCTAATCGTGGGATTATTATTTGCTGCAAATTTGGGATTTGCCCAAAACGCAGATAAGTCTAAACAGTTATCAGAACCGGTAGAATCGGGTGAAAACTACAAAGTTTATGGTAGCGAATTCCCGGATGAGGTAAAGTTTTTTTCGCCTGGGTATTTAGTACGGAATGCCAATGTTTTTAAAGGACAGCAAGTTGCTACGCGGGGAGAAATTAAGCAAGTATGTCAGAAAAAAGGTTGTTTCTTTATGCTTTCTGCTGGAGAAAAGAATATTCGTGTGACTTTTAAGGATTATAAATTTTTTATTCCTACGGATGCGGTTGGCTCCCAAGTTCAGTTGACGGGGGTATTTCGGGTTAAGGAACTTACCAAAGACCAGGCTAAACATTATGCTGAAGATGCCGGTAAAGATACGGTTGATGTCGAGGGAGTGGGACAGGAGTACAATATTGTAGCTACATCGGTTAAGATAGTTGAAAGCTAACGCATTTGGCAGATTAGGCCGTTGTGGGCTTTTATATAACCGGCGCGCAGGATATCAAAGCCGTGCTCCCAAGCATATAATCCCATCTGCTGGATATCCATCAGCTCGCGGTAGCCGTAATTCATATAATCGCTCATTACGGTATAAAATGCTTTGCTTCGCAGTTGGTTTCGAGGCGTTGTCAGGATGGCATATCCACCGGCTTTTAAGAAGCGACGATGCATTTCAAAAGCTTCATGTTTGTACTCGTCGGGAAAGTGTTCGATAAGACCAATACTGACAACAATATCGAACTCTTTGCCATACTTTAGGTTGCGAATATCATCCACTACAAAATCGATGTTCATATCCTCTTTATAGTAAACTTTGTGGCTTCCGGTAGCGGGGTTAGTTCCCAGGAAAGGGTACTGCGCTGGGAATTTGCCAAAACGATCTGTTTTGCAGAATTCATCGTAATCTACCAGCACCGCATGGCCACCGGGATATTGTGCCATCAGCTGCATAGCCTCGTATCCATCGGCAGCTCCCAGAAATAGTACTTCAGGTTTTTCCACATCTAAGTCTTCAAACAGGGCACGTTTACCTCGGGGATCCCAGATAGCATCTTCTACGCGATGTACCTTGTTCCAAACCAAGAGTTGAACCAGCTCCTCCAGCGCTTCGCCCGCTCCGTGGATGTCCATACTCATTAGATTTTTCCAGATGGCTGAGCGCGCCTTCTGTTTCTCTTGAGGTACATCTTTTACAAAAAGTTGATGGAAGGACTTGTTAAAATGTTTCCACCCTTCTTTTACGCCCATCCGCTCTCCGTGCTCTTGTTCCCATTTCTTTTTGCCCTCGGCCCATTTGTCTACTTTATAGGGGCGGTTGACGGTTTCCCAGTTTAGGGTTGACCAATCTGTATAGCTAACATCTTCAAAAACATCAGGAGCAGTATCGCGAAGATCACGAACGTGGGTAGCTAGCCTTTCAAAGTAGCCGACGTTATGTTTGGAACCTTTAAGATGTTGGGTAGTAGGTTCTGTATCCATTTTAGTACCCGTCATATTGTAGTTTGGATATCATTATACAGAACTGGAGAATGAAAATCATAAAAAGACTAAGGAAATTGACAAATCCTGGCAGGATAAACACAAGGGCTGCAAATCCCACATTAGGTAGTTATGCTCAATGGTAAGCTCTCGTTATACAACAATGTGAGTTTAAAGAAATCAAATATTATAACCACTTTAGCACATCATTTTTTGGTTGCTCTACCTGCACATAACTCTCAAAAATTTCGCTTAGACTGGCATCTTTTTGGAGTTCGTTACGCGTTTTTGAATCCAGATAGGCAATAATTTTTTGATCATGGAGTATCGCAATATCGTCACAGAGATTTTCAACAATCTCTAAAATATGACTGGTGACAATAATTGTGACGCCTTTCTGTTGCAGGCGATTGAGAATAGTTTTCATCCGTCCTATTGAAATGACATCTATACTTTCAAAGGGCTCATCCAAAAACAGAATTTTTGGATCGCTTAAAATAGCGGCACAAAAAGAAAGTTTTTTGCGACTTCCAGATGATAGTTTATTTATTTTAGCGTGTTCAAATTCTGTAAGTCCCAGATATTCCAATAGCGAATCCATTTTCTGTTGTCGTGTTTCAGGATCAATCTCATAGATATCACAAATGTAGTGCAGAAAATCGTGGCTGGTAAAGTGTTCAAAAAGTAGGGGCGGTTGAAGTACAGATGCCACTTCTCGCTTGATCATGAGTTCATTTTGCTCATTAAGCTCACGTCCGTTGATAATAATTTCCCCGGAGTCATAATCGAGCAGTCCTGTAAGGATACCTATCAGCGTACTTTTGCCGGCACCATTGGGGCCAATAAGGCCAAAAATATTTCCTTCCGGAACAGAAAGATCAAAATTTTGCAATACTGGAGTATTGCCATATGACTTTTGGAGTCCTTTTATTTCTATTGGTTGACCCATAGCTAAAAAATTCTTCTTGAGATAATTTTATTACTGTCCGGCATCAGCCCAAACCTTGTGT
>JBEPWP010000051.1:0-9750 GCA_041642355.1 Fodinibius sp.
CGTCCTAATGAAGAATGTTCAGCTGAGGATTGGTACGATTTTACCACCGGTGTAGGCGATGTTTTTTTAGATAGCTACGTGCCAATTGTTGAGCGACGGATGGATGAACCGTTTACTGATCAACAGCGGTATTTTCAGGAGATTCGACGCGGCCGTTATGTTGAGTTTAATTTAATCCATGATCGCGGTACCTTGTTCGGCCTCAAAACCGACGGGCGTACGGAGTCGATTTTGATGAGTCTGCCGCCGCGTGTACGGTGGGATTACGATTTTGATATCGAAGAAGGAAGCCGCGAGGAATATCTTATAGATCGATTGAAAAATCCCATTGATTGGATTGAATATGGCAAGGAAAATAAATTAGAAGCAAGTAAGTAAAACAGAATTAATAAGTAACACGCCACACTTTATGGTTGATCGTAGTGCGTAATAAATTCTACGACTTTTAAGAAGCTGAAAATCAATATGACACACGGACAATTTCCTTACATACGCGGACGACGATTGCGAACTTCGGCAGCTATGCGCGATATGGTGGCTGAGTATAACCTAAAACCGGCCGATTTTATCGCCCCGGTTTTTGTGATGGAGGGCGAAAATAAGAAAGCCGAAATTCCATCCATGCCGGATTATCATCGTTACACCTTGGATCTGTTGATGGATGAGATTCAGGACCTTAAAGACGTGGGCATTCGTTCGGTATTGGTCTTTGCCAAGGTGCCCGATGAGCTCAAAGATAATAAAGGCACTGAAGCGCTTAATCCCGATGGATTGATGCAACGGGCGGTGCGTGCGATTAAGGATGAATTTCCAGAGATGTTGGTCATGACCGATATCGCGATGGATCCCTATTCGAGTTACGGCCACGATGGCATCGTAAAAGACGGTGAAATATTGAATGATGAGTCCGTTGAAGTGCTTTCAAAAATGGCGGTAAGTCATGCCGAGGCTGGCGTCGATATGGTAGCGCCCTCGGATATGATGGACGGTCGAATCGGTGCAATGCGCAAAGCGTTGGATGAAGAAGGTTTTGAGCACACTGGTATTATGGCGTATAGCGCGAAATACGCCTCCAGTTACTACGGACCGTTTCGGGATGCGCTGGATTCGGCGCCTGGATTCGGTGATAAGAAAACCTATCAGATGGATCCCGCCAATGTGCAGGAGGCAATTAAAGAAGCCAAGCTGGACGAACAGGAAGGGGCTGATATCGTGATGGTTAAGCCCGGTCTGCCGTATATGGATGTCATCAGAGCGGTTAAAGAAAATGTATCAGTGCCGGTCTCAGTCTATAATGTTTCCGGAGAATACGCTATGTTAAAGGCTGCTGCCGAGAAAGGGTGGCTGAACGAAGAAGAAGCAATGATGGAAGCACTGGTAGGATTCAAGCGAGCCGGTGCAGATTTGATTGCCACTTATTTTGCTAAGGCAGCATCGAAGGTATTAAATAAAACGAAATAGCCATCTCATCCCATGGTTTTGGGATCGAGATGACAGAGAATTTATTTAAGGATTTATGTTAGAGAAGAGTAAACAATTATTTGAGCGAGCACAGCAATTTATTCCCGGTGGCGTGAACTCTCCTGCCCGGGCATTTAAATCGGTAGGCGGTACACCCGTCTTCCTGGAAAAGGCCAAGGGATCAATTCTTACCGATGTGGATGGTAAAGAGTACATCGATTATGTAGGGTCATGGGGACCGATGATTTTAGGTCACGCTTACGAGCCGGTGATCGAAGCTGTTAAAGAAACTGCGGCTAAATCAACATCGTTTGGAGCACCCACTGAGATTGAAGTGAAGATGGCCGAACTCGTCAAACAGATGGTGCCTGGTATAGACAAAATCCGTATGGTAAATTCAGGGACGGAAGCCTGCATGAGTGCAATTCGTGTGGCACGGGGCTATACTGGCCGAGACAAGATCATCAAATTTGAAGGGAATTATCACGGGCACGGTGATTCTTTTTTGATTAATGCTGGAAGCGGTGCGTTAACATTAGGTCAGCCCAGCAGTCCAGGTGTTACTGAGGGTACAGCCAAGGATACGCTCACGGCCAACTTCAATGATTTGAATTCTGTCAAGAAGCTCTTGAACGAATACGAAGGAGAAGTTGCTGCAATTATTTTAGAACCCGTTGCTGGAAATATGGGCTGCATTCCTCCCAAGAAAGGATTTCTGGCCGGACTTCGCGAGCTTTGTGATGCCCATGATGTGGTTCTCATTTTTGATGAGGTGATGACCGGCTTTCGTGTGGCGCTTGGCGGTGCCCAGGAGCGTTATGGCGTAACTGCTGATATGGTAACGTATGGCAAAATCATCGGAGCGGGATTACCTGTAGGTGCTTTTGGCGGTAAAAAAGAAATCATGGATGTTGTTTCTCCGGTAGGAGATGTCTACCAGGCGGGAACCTTGTCAGGAAATCCATTAGCGATGGCCGCTGGATATGCACTATTAACAGAATTGTATGAAAATCCACTGCACTATGATGAGTTGGAGGAAAAAGCGGTTAAGCTGGCTACCGGATTTAAAGAGGTATTAGAAAAGCATGATGTACCTTTTGTGCTAAACCAGGTGGGATCGATGCTCAGCATATTCTTTACGGAAGAAGATGAAGTTATTGATTTTAAAACAGCTAATACAACTGACCAGGCATTTTTTAAAGCCTATTTCCACCAGATGTTGGAAGATGGGATTTATTTGCCCCCTTCTCCGTTTGAGGCCCTGTTTTTAGCCAACTCGCTTACCGAAGATCATCTTAGTAAAACCATAGAAGCAGCTGATAAATCAATTAAAGTTGCCCTGGAAAACGTATAATATGAGGGTTGTTGTGGGTGAGTTTATTGAGAAAATGAAAAAAAGGTGGGGCGTCGAAACCTTTGGCGGCCTGCTTTTGATCCTGTTTATATTTTCAATAACAGGGATGTCAACACTTTATGTAAGAGAAATCGTTTTTGATTGGGTTGGTATTGGTCCGGCAACACCATTTTGGTTAGAAATAATTGCTTGGGCTCTGGTTGTTTTCCCAGCTTATCAGCTTTTATTCCTCTTTTTTGGTTTTATTACCGGACAATTTCAATTTGTTTGGAATTTCGAAAAGAAGAGTTTAAATCGAATTAAGGGACTTTTCATTAAAACAGAAAAAGAAGCTTAATCATCACTCATCTTTTCAAGCTTTTTCTGTTTTTTGCGGGATAAACCTTCTACAACAAGGTTATAAGAATCCTTGATCCACTCTTTGATGAGTTCATCATCCAGTTCACCCTCTGGCACTATAGTATTCCAATGCTTCTTATTCATGTGTCGGCCCGGTTTTACTTCTTCATAAAGACCACGAAGCATAGCCGCTTTTACAGGATCACATTTTAGATTTATACCATCATATTTGTCAACATCCGTGATGGCAAATATTTTCCCCATTACTTTAAAAGCAAGGGTGTTTTCATCATCAAAGGGGTAATCTTCGGTTACTCCGTTAAATGAAAGGCAAAAATTTTTGAATTCTTTGAGTTTCATGTAGAAGGTAAATTAATAAAGATTGGTTTCTAAAAACGCGATCAGCGGATTTTTGTTTTAGTAATTGGTTAAGTGAATGTTATGGCTGTGCGTTCATTTGAAATATATGAGAGTCTCAACCGCATTGAGACGAATTTAAATAATTAGTCTTAAAATATAATAATGATTGGGAGTTGCAAGTCTTATGCCAATCTGTGCTGTAAACGGTGTTTTTACAGGTTTTGCCAGGCAGCCAAGGCTAATAAAATCCAGCTGATGATAAAACAGAGTCCACCAATTGGAGTGATGGCACCAAGCCAGCGTATTCCAAAGATAGACAAGAGATAAAGGCTGCCGGAAAAAATGAGGATGCCACCAACCATCAGCCAGCCGGACCACTGTATTAAGGAGGAACCGGGTATTAATGGGGCTACAAAGCTAATCAAGAGTAGCCCAATAGCATGGTAAAAGTGGTAGCGGACGCCCGTTTCAAAGATATCCAGCATTTTGTCTGTAAGTACTTCTTTGAGCCCGTGAGCACCAAACGCCCCTAGGGCAACGGCCAAAGCCATGGCAATTGATCCTATAACTAAAAAAAGCTTCTGCATATTTTTGTTTTGTCTGGGTAATGTTGTTTGGGAATACGTTACTAAACGTCCAGATTGTAATTTAAGCTGGCAGTAAATAACAATGATAAATGAAGCTGTTATGAATCCTCTCGGGTGGTGTTTTTTTTAAATAGGATCAATGGGGCTACTAAAAAAATATTCCTTTACGATGGGCATGCGCAACACCTATAGGGTTAAACAGTGATTGACTATAGGGAGAAAAGGTGTGTGCCTATAGGCATTGATAGTAAATGCCTATAGGGTCCAACACTATCGTCTTGTAGGATGCTCTAAATGCCGTTTTTAGAACGTTTACCCCTCAAAACCAACGTCTTTATGGGTGCCATCACAAAATGGTTTTGAGGATGATTGGCCACATCGACAGAAGGCTACATTTTTAGAGCTATTTGCCGATTCATTGGCGATAGAGTGGACACGGTAGGATCCTTCCACGAGGATAGGTCCTTCATCCATGAGTTTTAAAATAAGTTTACCCTGAGATATTTCACCGTCGTCAGTAGGTCGCAGTTTTGCTTTTTCAAACCCGGCTGGTGCCTTAAAATCGATATCTTCGTGTGTATTGTCACAGAGTGGTTTGTTTTGGGACTCTCCACATCGGCAAACAGCTACGCGCGTATCTTCAAGTAGTGTTTCCCCTTCTGCATTTTGGATCTCGATATTACCCCGAAGGTATAACGGTCCATTGGGAACAATGGTAATAGTATTTTCTCTGGATGGTTTTTCTTCAGTATCTGTTTCTTTGTATTTCAATGCCCCCGTTGGACAGTAATGAACGGCCTCTTTAATCTGATCAGCCGAAGCTTCTTCGGGGGTTATCCATGGCTTGTCATTAGGATTAAAAACCGAAGGTAGATTTTTTACACATTCCGCAGAGTGAAGACATCGCTTGCTGTCGAATTCTACCGTAATTTCTTCTGATTCGTAACTATGTATCTTTTTTTCCATGAGACCTAATCCTTGATTCATTTTTGTTTTAAAATAGGCGATTTAATTGGATCGTCAAGCTTTCTATATTAAAACAATCTTTTTTAGAACGAATAAAAATTTAGGTTATGGCAAAACTGATACGCTATGGAATGGTGGGCGGAGGTCCGGGTAGTTTTATTGGCAAGGTTCACCGTATGGCGGCGAATCTGGATGGCAAAATGGAGTTGGTTGCTGGTTCCTTTTCTTCTGATCCCCAAAAGTCGAGGCACATTGGGAAAGAGCTTTTTCTAGATGAAAATCGTATTTATGACACCTACCAACAGATGGCCAAGCAGGAAGCGGTTTTACCAAAAAGTGAACGAATGGACGTGGTTAGTGTTGCGGTCCCTAATCATCTGCATTTTAATGTATGCAAGACCTTTATTGAGGCGGGATTTCATGTAATTTGTGATAAACCCATGAGCAACACCATTGAGGAAGCCGAACAGCTTTGCAAGTTGGTTATAGATCATGATACCATTTTTGCGCTTACCCACAACTATTCAGGCTACCCAATGGTAAAGGAGGCTCGGCAGTTGGTGCAAGAAGGGAGGCTTGGAAAGCTTCGAAAAGTGGTTGTAGAATATCCCCAGGGATGGCTTGCCCAACCGATAGAAGATGAGGAAGAGGTTTGGCGCCTGGATCCCAATATTGCTGGAATTTCGTCTACAATAGCAGATATTGGAACCCATGCCGAGCATCTGGTGAGATATATCAGTGGGACAGAAATGGAAGAATTATATGCTGATATTCACACGTTTATAGAAGGGCGGGCGCTTGAAGATGATGCCAATTTGCTAGTGCATTATAAGAATGGGATGCGCGGTATTTTATATGCTTCTCAGGTGTCAGTAGGAGAAGAAAATGGTCTTAGAATTCGCTTGTATGGTGATCAGGCTGCTTTGGAATGGAAGCAGGAGCTCCCTAATGAACTACGGTTAAAATATCCCGATAAGCCCGAAGAAATACATAAAAGAGGAAATAGCTATTTGTCAGAAGCAGCACAATATCGGAACAGAATTCCAGCGGGACATCCGGAAGGATTTATTGAAGCTTTTGCCAATATCTATAGTAATGTTGCGGAGGTAATTGCGGCTTATAAGTTAGGGGAGCAACCTGATAAGCGGGCAATGGATTTCCCTACGGTGCAAGACGGTGCACGCGGGGTTCACTTTATCCATAAAGCGATTGAAAGTGGAAAGCAGAAAAAGTGGGTTGATATGGATTATACGCCGCCGAGTTAAAAATCCATGGGATTCGGATGCCGAAATTTGTAATCCAGTATCATTTTAAGTTTCCGGTTCGATACTACTTTATACTTCTTGTTTTCATCTTTTGCGAACGTAGGTGGTTTCAGATTCATCGCTTTGGCCACGGCCGGGTAGTACATCTTTTTCGGGGGATGTCCATCCGAAACTCCGTTAAATACCTTTCCTTTTATATCATTCTCAATCACCGATTGAATAATATTGATGCAGTCTTTTTGGTGGATGAGGTTTACCGGGGCATTGCCTTTAGACACATTTTTTCGTCCGGCCAGGTACTTTACTGGATGACGATCGTGACCGTATAGTCCTCCCATTCTAATGATGGTAGTATCAAAATCTGATTGCTTTTGTAATAGCTTTTCGGCCTTTAGCAGAGCATTGCCGGTGGGACGCGATGCGTTTCCTGCTTTGGTATCTTCTTCGCTGACAATACCTGCTTGTTCTGGATAAACCGAAGTAGAGCTGATAAATACAACCAGTGATATAGGTGAATTGTTCACCTTTTGGATAACTGATTGGATCTGCTTTTGGTGGTACTCGGTAACATCCTTTCGTCCGCGGCCCGGAGGAATATTGAGCACAAGCACATCTGCATCCCAAAAATCATCGCAATCGTTGCACTGCAGTTCGGGAGTGAGTGTAAGTAAAAAGGGGGTAATATTTTTGCCGTTCAGTACCTGTATTTTATCCTTGCTCGTTGTAGATCCTTTAATACGATGTCCTTCATCACGCAGCTGTTCGGCCAAGGGCAGGCCAAGCCATCCACAGCCCAAAATACTGATTGTCATAGTTGTTTAATTACCTGAAAAATAAATGCGGTTTAATATCTAAAAACCCAACTCCAATATCATTATCGGAACAAATTCCAAGTTCCGAGATTAAATGATTAAGTGTAGAGTTATTCAACGAAAAAATAAATAAACTATTCTCTTATGAAACGTTTAACAGCATATACTTTAATAGTGTTCTTGAGTATTGGGTTTACGGCATGTACCGAAAAGTCGGATCAGCAAATGCAACAGGCCCAAGAAGAAGTTGAGGAAACGGTAAAATCTGCTCAAAAAGAAGTTAATGTCCAGAAAGAGGAGTTCCTTAATGCCGTGGATGATCAGTTGGCAAAGATGGAAGAAGATATGGACGAGCTTGAACAGAAAATTAACGAAGCAACTGGTGAAGAGAAGTCTGAGTTAGAGAAACAGTGGGAGAGTCTTAATGATAAAAAAGATGAACTTGAAAGTGATGTAGATGAGCTGCGAGCCAAAGCGGATGAAAACTGGTACGATCTTAAGGAGAATATTGACGATCAGCTTGATGATCTCAATGATTCATTCAATAGCTTGAAAGAAGATTTGGGAATTGATTCCTAATTCCTAGTGTAAATAGCTATACTAGGAAAAGGGGTTTGAGGATATGTTGAGCCCTACTATTCACTCTATATTTTCTGGTAGAAAGTCGGAAATAAAAAAAGCTCCCAACCAGAGGTCGGGAGCCAATTAATAGATATTGTCTTATATCATCGGATGGCTGTAGTTGTCATCCGGTGATTTCTAATTTTAGATCTCGTCACGAACGGATCTAACTAATTATTACTCTTCTTCCATATATGGATACGTCCAATCTTTGGCCGGAACGGTTGTTTCTTTAATAGATCTAACCGATATCCAGCGCATTAAGTTGGCAGCACTACCAGCCTTGTCGTTGGTTCCAGATTTGCGTGCTCCGCCAAACGGCTGCTGGTTGACGATAGCCGCTGTCGGCTTATCGTTGATATAGAAGTTGCCCGCTGCTTGACGTAAGTAATCGGCCATCTTGTTAAGTGCGTAGCGATCTTGCGCAAAGATAGCCCCCGTCAGTGCATATGGAGAAGTGGTATCACATAGTTCGAGTGTTTCATCAAACTTATCGTTTTCATACACATAGACCGTCAGCACCGGACCAAAAATCTCTTCTTCCATAGTCTTGAACTTCGGATCGTGAGCCTGAACGAGTGTCGGCTCAATGAAATATCCTTCCGAATCGTCGTAGTTCCCACCGTAAAGGATCTCGGCATCATCCGACTCTTTTACGTAGTCGATATACGAAGTAATGTTATCGAACGCTTTTTGATCGATAACCGCCCCCATAAAGTTGGTGAAGTCCTCGACATCACCATGCTTCACATCCTTGACCTCTTCCATGAATTCATCACGGAACTCCGGCCAGACTGATTCCGGCAAATACATACGTGATGCCGCAGAGCATTTCTGTCCCTGATATTCATAGGCTGCGCGGATCGCTGCAATAACAACGGCATCCACATCGGCAGATTCGTGGGCAAAGATAAAGTCCTTGCCGCCGGTTTCTCCGACAATACGTGGGTAGGTGTTATAGTGCTCGATATTATCCGCAATCTCTTTCCACAGATGTTGGAACGTAGCCGTAGAGCCGGTGAAGTGTAGGCCAGACAGGTGCTTACTTTCGAGGACCGGGTCGCCAACATCGGGACCGTTGCCGGGCAGGAAGTTGATTACACCATCGGGCATGCCCGCCTCCTTTAGCACTTTCATGATAAAGTAGCTTGAATAAACAGAAGAAACTGCCGGCTTCCATAGGGATACATTTCCGCACAGCGCAGGTGCAAGCGGCAGGTTACCGGCAATAGCGGTAAAGTTGAAGGGTGTTACGGCAAATACAAAGCCTTCAAGCGGACGATATTCCATGCGGTTCCACATGCCGTCGGGAGAGTAGGGCTGATCTTGGTAAATCTCCTGCAGGTAATAAGCGTTAAAACGCAAGAAGTCAGCAAATTCCCCGACCGCTTCAATCTCTGACTGGTGCGGAGTTTTCGACTGTCCCAGCATGGTTGATGCATTCATGGTATAGCGGTAGGGACCTGTGATAAGATCAGCCGCTTTTAAATAGATGGCTGCACGATCTTGCCACGGCATCTCAGCCCACTCTTTGCGCGCTTCAAGCGCAGATTCAATAGCCATTTCGACCTCCTTTTCACTGCAAAGGTGAACGGTGCCCAGCTTATGCCCGTGGTTGTGTGGCATTACTACATCCTGCTGCCGGTCGGTTTTTACTTCCTTCCCACCAATAATGGCTGGAATCTCAATCTCTTTATTTTTCAGTCGGTCTAGTTCTTCTCGTAGTTCTTCGCGTTCGGGAGTACCGGGTGCATACGAATTGTAGGATTCGTTTTCCGGTTCCCGAATTTCAAAAAATGCATTAGCCATAATAATAGGTTGCTTTTAATTCGGATTTCCTAAAAAAGTACTTGCTGTTTTCGTGGGTGAAGGTACAAAAAAAATAGTAGAATTGGAGGTCAGTGATCCTCCGAAAGTTATATTTGTTTTACTTGTTTGATGATTGATTGAGCCATTGAAAATCCTGAGATAATACAGTTTGGCAC
>JBEPWP010000052.1:0-9589 GCA_041642355.1 Fodinibius sp.
TAGCTGATGGTATTAACAGTAAAACCTTGACTTTTGGAATGCATCCCGATGCCACGGCAGGCTTTGACAGTAATATTGACACAGAGTTGCCGAATATGGCTCCCCCCGGAGGTTTCTACCGGCGATTTAATATCCCCGATTTTGCGCTCAGTGAAGATTTCAGGGCAATACAAGCACAACAAACGGTCTGGGAAATGGAGTTTTCATCACAGGAGGGGCAGAATATTACGTTAAGCTGGGATTTAAGTGGGACTGCCCATGTTGGTACGCTTGTGCTCACTGATGATCCTCAAAACCCTGCCTTTGAACTGGATATGAAGACCAATAACTCATATGAGGTTACGGATACTTCCATAAATACCCTTTACATAATTAGTAACTGATTATGATTTTCCACTTGTTTTGCCATGATCTTTTGGTGGAAGATTGCCGGTATATGAAAGGCTTTGGTCTATAAATTTTTGGAGCGCCTTGGAATGTGAATATACTTGCTCCTCAATCATGATAAAATCATCATACAACCCTTTATCGGGCAAATATTTTCTAATGCCCGGACGAGCAATCAATGAAGACGCCAACTGCTCACCGATGCGGCAAATTAGCAGATCTTCATAGATACCCAAGCACATATTCCCGTTGATAAGATATCCTACGCCACCACCTTCCTTTTTCTTCTCCAGTTCTTCATTGGCAATAAGATGGTGATCCAGTAAATCTTCCAGCCTTTCATTGTAGTCTGCCACAATAACCAGATTAGTTGAGAATATTATTTATTTGCTTGAGATGGTTTGCCAATACACTTTTTTTAAGATGATTAATTTTATCCTCGATATCCAACGGTACAGAGGCTTGAGGATCTTGCAGGGATCTTTTGTATAAAATGAGTGCTTGTCCCATCGATTTTTGAGAACGCTTGAACGACTCCTCGTATAGCATATCTCCCTGCTCGACCAGCAAATCGGCAACGGCTATAGCCAATTCAGGTTCAAAAGTATCGTCCTTGGTAAAAAGGGCAAGCGTTTCTTCAAAAGTAAGCTGTTGAAAGTTTTTGGGATGATCTTTCGTAAGTTTGGTTAACGCATTTTGAATTTCTTTTACCGCTTCTTGATGTTGATTTTGATTCTTTTTGAATATAATCTGCTGAAGAAGCTGGGTCAGATATTGAATCTGCCTCATTAAGAAATCCTGTTCATGCCGATGCATAAAATATTACTTCAGATTCTCTGTTTTAGCCCGAGAGGCTTCGGCCATCTGTTTATGGTATTCGGTTAGTTTGTCAGCCAGGTTGTTGTCTTCAGTGCTCAACATGCGAATAGCCAACAGGGCTGCATTACCAGCTTTGCCAATAGCTACCGTAGCAACGGGAACGCCCGGCGGCATCTGTACGATGGAGTATAGGCTGTCGAGTCCACTAAGTGTGCTTGTTTTAACGGGAACGCCAATAACGGGCAGCGTGGTGTGAGCGGCAGTCATCCCCGGCAAGTGGGCGGCCCCGCCGGCTCCTGCAATAATTACTTTAAGGCCTTTTTCACGTGCTGTTTTGCCGTACTCAGCCATATCGTCGGGCGTACGGTGAGCCGAAACGACCTTCTTTTCGTAAGGGATATCGAATTCGTCTAAAATATCGCAAGCAGCTTTCATGGTAGGCCAGTCGCTGTCGCTGCCCATAATTACGCCCACTTTAGGTTTTTCGGTACTCATATAGTTTAATAATTTTTAGTTTAACTTTGATTTAAATCGAATATAGAATTCGGAACTCAGAAAACAGAATTATTTTGTGTTGCCTATATTTTGATACCATCAGTTAACGATTGGGCTTTTTGATAAGTTGTTTTCATATCATCGCCCAGCAGTGTATAGTGTGCCATCTTTCGCCCGGGACGACTGTCAAGTTTTCCATAAATGTGTAAGTGACCATCACCTTGAGCCAGGGCCTCTAAGGCGTTATCCACTTGTGCGTCGCGCTCATCAGTACCCAGTAGATTAATCATTGCAACGGCCGCGGTTCGTAATTCAGTTGATCCCAGCGGTAATCCCATTACGGCGCGGACGTGATTTTCGAACTGAGAAGTGACACATCCCTCAATGGTGTAATGACCAGAGTTGTGGGGACGCGGTGCTGATTCATTGAGCAATAGATTTTCATCTTGAGTCAAGAAAAATTCATAGGCAAAAAGGCCTTTTCCATCGATAGCTTCGGTAGCTTTAACCGCTAATTCCTGGGCTTTTTGTTGGATGGATGTTGATACGGGGGCCGGAGACTTTACGGCCACACAGATATGGTTTTCCTGCACAGTTTCGCAACAGGGATATACCACATGTCCCGTTTCATTGCGGGCAACTTGAACAGCTAGCTCATGTGTAAAATTAATAAACGCTTCGGCCACAATATCATGACTGTCATGACCGCCCAAGTTATCAAAAGCTTCTTTTGCCTCTTTAATATTTTGGACGGTCTCATTGCCATAGCCATCATATCCACCTTTGGATGATTTAAGCACATACGGCCACCCGTGGGTTTGTCCAAATTCTTTTAGGTCGCTCACATTTTTGATAAGTTTATATGGCGTTACAGGGATGCCGGCATCCTCAAAAGTTTGTTTTTCGATTAACTTATTTTCGATAAGAGAAAATGTATCGGGGGATGGAAAAATGTTGGTTCCACTCTGTTTCTGAGCTTTTCTGAGGATTGATGAATCAATAAACTCATTTTCGAGGGTTACTACATCACATTCGGTGGCAAATTTGCTAAGATCATTTGCGGAATCATAGGAGCCTGTTGTTGAATAGGGCGTCATAAACTGGACAGGTTCGTTTTCATCCCGATCAGAAAAAACGCCAATTTGAATGCCATAACGAAATGCTTGCACACCAGACATTCGTGCTAACTGCCCGGCACCAAGGAAACCGAGTTTAAAATTTGCGGATAGAGAATTTTTTGCCATTGATCTGTTTGTTTTATGATTCCGAAATTCGTCTCGAACTTAATAATAATTCGGTTAGGATTTAAGAAAAGTACAATAGGAATTTTGTGAAATTATCTATTCTTAATTTTGCGGAAAGTATCGTATTTTAAGGGGCAAAATTCGAAAGCCTTTTTCCAAAAGAACCAAATACATGGATATTGAAGCAAAGTTAGAACAGGTTCGGGAACGATTTGAAGAAGTGACCGCGGCAATGAGTGATCCGTCGGTGTACGACGATCCGGATCGGTATACCGAGCTTACCAAGGAGCATAGCTCGTTAAAAGAACTCGTTGAACTGTATGAAGAATGGAAAGATACGAAAAGTCAAATTGCCGGCAATGAAGAATTGATCGAAGAAGGCGATGACGCTGAAATTACGGAGATGGCAAAGCTTGAGCTCGAGGAATTAAAGCCGAAGCTTGATCAGCTGGAAGAGGATATTAAATTTAAGCTCATCCCCAAAGATCCCGACGACACCAAGAACGTTATTGTGGAATTACGTGCGGGTACCGGCGGTGACGAGGCGGCTATTTTTGTGGGGGACCTTTTTGATATGTATCGCCGCTATGCTGATAAAAAAGGATGGAAACTAAATATTTTAAGTTTGAGCGAATCTACCAAGGGAGGATACAAAGAGCTCAACTTTGAGCTGGAAGGAGATGAGGTGTACGGGGTAATGAAATATGAAAGCGGTGTTCATCGCGTGCAGCGGGTGCCGGAGACGGAAACCCAAGGGCGTGTACACACTTCGGCAGCCTCAGTAGCGGTGTTACCCGAGGCCGAAGACGTCGATATTGAAGTAAATACCGCTGATATCCGTGTAGATACGTTTCGCGCTAGTGGGGCGGGAGGTCAGCACGTAAACAAGACCGATTCTGCTGTCCGATTGACTCATGAGCCCAGTGGCGTAGTTGTGGAATGTCAGCAGGAACGGTCTCAGCATAAAAACAAGTCAAAAGCAATGAAGATGTTGCGTTCAAAGCTGTATGAAAAGGAGGAGGAAAAGCTTCGCAAAGAGCGGGAAGCAGAACGAAAGAGCCAGATTTCTACCGGAGATCGCAGTGCTAAAATTCGAACGTATAACTTTCCGCAAAGTCGTTTAACGGATCACCGTATTAATTTAACGGTGTATAACCTTGAGGATATTATGAAGGGAGAGCTTGAAGAGATTATTGAAGCGCTGCGCGTTCAGGATAACCTGGATAAGCTTAATGCAGTGATGGAAGAGAGTTAATAGTTATTGGTTATTAGTTATCAGGGAGCACCCCCAATAACTAATAACACTTAACCAATAACTATTTATACTTTAGGTCCGGCCTTTATGAGTTCTTCGCTTGCTTCGTCTTCAAACTGTTTAAAGTTTTCGGCAAACATTGAAGCCAGCTTATCAGCTTTTTTGTCATAGGCATTCTTGTCACTCCAGGTATTTCGCGGAGTGAGCACTTCTGAAGGAATGCCATCCACTTCTTTTGGAATAGCTAATCCAAATACCGGATCGATGTCGAAGGTTGCATCATCAAGATTGCCTTCGAGGGCTTCACTCAACATTTGACGCGTATATCCCAGTTTCATTCTGTGTCCTTCGCCATAGGGTCCTCCAGTCCAGCCGGTATTGAGTAACCACACTGTTGAGTTGTGTTGTCGTATTTTATCTGCCAAAAGCTCGGCATATACCGTGGGATGCAGTGGCATAAAGGGAGCTCCAAAACATGCCGAAAATGTTGCCTGCGGTTCGGTTACTCCTCGCTCGGTACCCGCAACTTTTGCAGTATATCCGCTGATAAAGTGATACATCGCCTGTTCGGGCGTTAGCTGGGAAATAGGAGGAAGAACTCCAAAAGCATCACAGGTTAAGAAAATGACATTGCTGGGATGATTTCCTTGTCCATCATCAGCTGCGTTCGGGATATAATGGATAGGGTAGGAGCATCGTGTGTTCTGCGTATAGCTGGTATCGTCAAAATCAGGCTCACGGTTCTCGTAGAGTGCTACGTTTTCAAGAATGGTGCCCGGCATTTTGGTCGTAGCATAGATAAGTGGCTCACCTTCTTCAGAAAGGTTGATGGTTTTTGCATAACAACCACCCTCAATATTAAATACCCCATCTTCGCTCCAGCCGTGTTCGTCATCACCAATAAGTACTCGGCTTTGATCTGATGAAAGGGTTGTTTTACCGGTTCCGGATAAGCCAAAGAAAACGGCCGTATCTCCGTCTTTGCTCATATTTGCCGAGCAGTGCATGGCCATTACATCCTGCTTTGGAAGCAGGTAATTCATTACTGAGAAGATACCTTTTTTCACTTCGCCGGAATACAGCGTACCACCAATAAGGATAATCTTTTTGTCAAAATTTACAAGTACAAAAGCCTCACTTCGGGTTCCGTCAACTTCGGGATCTGCTTTGAAGTTGGGCGCGGCCAATACCGTAAAGTCAGGCTCATGATTTTTGAGCTGCTCATTAGTAGGACGGATAAACATGTTGTGTGCAAAAAGCCCATGATAAGCAGCTTCACTAACCACCCGAACATTTAACTGATATTTTTCATCAGCACCGGCAAAACAATCCTTTACATACAGCTTCTTATCCTGCATGTAACCGGTTACTTTTTCATACAAATTTTTAAAAACTTCTTCGTCGGTAGGCTGATTGATTTCGCCCCAGTCAATATCGTCATGGATGGATGGCTGATCGACGATAAACTTATCTTTAGGCGAACGACCAGTGTATTTGCCTGTTAGAACACGAAGTGCATAATCTTTGGTGAGAATCGCCTCTCCATTTTCAATAGCCTCTTCGTAAAGTTCAGGCGGAGTGAGGTTCCAAATAGCCTTTTCGTTGTTTTCTAACCCTAAGTAGTTGAGTCCAACGTTGCTTCGGGGATGTGAATGCTTACTCATTGATAAGTGATTTTAGATTCCTTTAGCGTTTTTATTATTCCTGCTCAAATTAAAAATTGACTCTTACCATTGTCGCCAATTTCAAATGCTAAGTATAAGCATAATTATGATGAATGTGTTGTGTCTCTTAAGGATATGAATTGATTGATAATCGAAAGCGCTTACAGCCTAAAATATAAAAGTAAACAGCTTTTGTTTTCTAAAAATGATTATAGAATAACCTATCGCCCAAAAGTTAATAAAAGCCAAGCTAAAGTGAAGGGGCTTTACTGGTTGCAAGATACTCTATAGCAACTACTGTAATTTATTGATGGGATCAATAATCACGATAAAGTCTTTTGGGTGAGTAATATCTGACTTTACTTTGTTCTTTTCTAAGATCTTGGGGCCATGATTTTTATCCTAACGAATATATTCCGGCTGAAAGTTAGCGATGGCTTGATCATTTTTTTGATTGATCAGGTCAGCAATTTCGTCCATCTTGTGCTGAAGAGACGGGGCTAATTTTTTGTCTATCTGCAAGGTTTCATTCAATATTGTTTTGGCTATTGATAAATTGCCTTGCTGGAGAGCAATGTACGTGCGGTTCAATTTTACTGTTATCAAATCCGAATGGCTGTTTTTCAGTATTTTTTCAGCAACTGAAAGCAGAGAATCAGCCTTATTGAATTCATCTTTACCAGCATAAATTTGGGCATATCTATTATACATTTTTCCCAGTAGGGGAGAATCAGGATTAATATCGCGTTCTATAGTAATAGCCTTTTGCAAGTGATATTCTGCAGAATCTAACCGACCGGCCTCCAGATAATTACCTCCCAAATTATTATTGATATTCGCTATCTCATGATGTTCTTCTCCATAAAGGGTTTCACTCATCTGCAGTGCTTCTTTGTAGTACTTGGTAGATTTGACAAACTCACCGTTGATTTTATATAAATTAGCAAGATTTACTAAGTTCGTGGATACCCCGGGATGCGGGCCCTCAATTACGTTGCGAACCATTGCAAGTGATTTTTTTTGCACTTCAGTAGCCTTGGAATATTTCTTTTGATATCGCAAAATTGACGCATAAATGTAAAGTGTTTCAGCCATTTTTATATTAGGTTCCTCATACAAACCTCTTTCGATATCCAATGTTTTTTGTATCAGACGGGAGGCCTTGTCGTAATTCTCCTTAAGACGTTCTACATAAGCTAAATCCCGAAGAGATTTTGCGTGCGCTTCTCCGTTGATATGATGAGTTGCATGATACATTTCTATTGATTCTTGCAGAGCTTGTTGGGCTTCATCATAATTGCCCAGATCACGTTGAATAATGCCGTAGACATTATATGATTCGGCCATTTGACTACTTTTGATACCTTCTGCTTTTAAGATTTCTAGAGCTCTGTTAATAAGGGTAGAGGCTTTTTGTATCTCACCTAGTGAGCGATAAATATGACCCATTGTGGTTAATACTTCAGCCTGAACTATGGGAGTTTCTTTAAGCTGTTGCACTTCTTTAAATCCACTGTCCAGGAACTGTCGTATCGTTACTGTTTTCCCCTGCGTATTACCGGGGGCATTAGCCTCAATAAGGTCGGTTAAAAAATTGGTTGCCGCCCGTGCTTTTTGAGCTTCTTGTTGAGCAAAATTACGCTCCTCAGTGATTTTCCAGGTGTAGAATACCGAAAACCCAATGATAAGAATTAATATAAAACCAGCAGCTGTGATACTTTGTTTGTGACGTCCAAAAAACTTATATGCACGATATTGGAATGAATCGGTACGGGCAGATACCGGAAGTCCATTTTCATACTTATCCAAATCATCCAAAAATTCTGCAGCTACCCTATACCGATGTTCAGGATCTTTCCGAATTGCTTTTAAAGCTATTCCATTTAAATCGCCTCTTAGATTTTGTGCTATTGATTTGGAGTCAACTTTAAGGCTGGGCTTAGTTGGTTCTTCTGTTAAAACAATTTGTTCAGCCTGGTATGCGGTGCAATCAGATAGATCGAAAGGAGGTTTGTTTGAAAGCAGTTGGTAAAATACGATACCCAGTGAATACAGATCTGTTGCAGTAGTAATATTGGCTTGTTTAATCTGTTCGGGAGCGGCATATTTTGGAGTGAGAATTCGAGAATGGGTTCGTGTAAGTCCAATATCATCTTCAGAATCGAGAAGTATAGAGATCCCGAAATCAAGAATTTTAACCTTTCCCTGGCTGTTAACTAAAATGTTATCAGGTTTTAAGTCTCGGTGTATCACCAGGTTTTCATGGGCATACTGAACGGCTTGTAAGACCTGCTTAAATAATTCAATTCGGTCTGCAATAGGGAGCTTCTCCTGCCGGCAATAATCAGTGATGGGCATTCCATCAACATATTCCATAATAATATATGGGAAACCCTCATCGGTAACACCACCATCATAGAGTTGGGCAATCCCCGGGTGTTTTAAACCGGCAAGGATACGTTGCTCTCTTCTGAAACGTTCAATATTAGTTTCAGTGGCTTGATTGTGGCGTATTATTTTAATCGCAACTTGATGATCGAAGTTGCTACCGGTACGTTCCGCCAAATAAATGAGCCCCATACCACCTTGGCCGATTTTTTTCTTGATGGTATAATCTCCAACTTGCTGGCCAATAAAATCCTGGCTGGAATTGAGCGATTCCAGGTCTTTTGAAACGCCTCCAAAAAAATTATGTTTGTGACTTTTGAGATCTTTCAACCATCCCTCTGAATCAAAAATAGATTCGACTAATTGCGTAACCTCTTTTTTTAAACGCTGATTATTCCCACAGGTTTTTTCAATATAGGCAGTCCGTTGTTCTGGAGGTAGCTCAAGAAGTTTATCAACAATTTGTTCAACTTTTTTCCAGTCCAATTCACTCATGATGTTATGTCAAATAATTGAATGTTAATTGTTGTACGGGCTCGGTATGTTCTGTGTCTGAATATAATTCAATCCCGATAAAATCCCCTTACCGTACAATAAACCTATTTATTCAACCTCAAATCTTGCTTTTAATTTTTTATAAAGCCACCCGCGGGCCTTCATCCAATCTCTTTTTACGGTACTTTCTGATATATCAAGAGCCTTGGCCGTTTCAGCAATTGTCATATCCCCAAAGAATCGCATTTCTACTATTCTTACCAACCTTTCGTTGAGAGTTTCAAGTTCATTTAGTGCATCATCGATGTTTATAAACTCTTCGGCCTTTTGTTTTTGAGCATTTAAAATACCATCGATATAGGTTAGGTCTTTTTCTTGTCCACCACGCTTTTGCGCATGTTTTTTTCTGGCATGATCAATAAGAATCTGGCGCATACATCGCGAAGCGATGGCCAAAAAATGAGATTTGTCGTTAAATTCAATTTGAGTTTGATCGATCATTTTAAGGTAGGCTTCATGAACCAGCTCCGTTTTAGAAAGGGTGTGATCTGGTGTTTGACGCACCATATGAGAGTGAGCCATTTTATGCAATTGCTCGTAGATAAGGGGATACAATTTATCAAAAACTCCCTTTTCACCATCCCTAAGTCGCAAAAGTAATTGTGTAACTTCTGAACTACTACTCATTATCTGTAGTCTATTTAGTTTTCTAACTTTGTGGGCATTCCCTCGTTATCATGCCCCGTATTGTTACGATGAAAAAGTTTGAGCCAATTAACATAAATTTTTCGTTATAAGCTAGTTTACTAATTAATCAACATGCTTCCAATGGTGAGAGAACT
>JBEPWP010000053.1:0-9578 GCA_041642355.1 Fodinibius sp.
CTCCTTCCATAAATCCTGATTCTCGACCGGCTTTTTATCGGCTTTTTTCCATCCTCGCTTCTGCCAGCTGTCAATCCAGCCCTGTTTAAAAGCGTTAACGATAAGTGCACTGTCGCTGTGAATTTTAACGTGGCACGGCTGGTTAATGGCATTCAGGGCTTCAATAACGGCGCGCATCTCCATGCGGTTATTCGTGGTGTGGTCGGCACCGCCGGTGAGTTCTTTTTCTTCACCATTCCACTGCAGCAGTACCCCCCAACCGCCCGGTCCCGGATTTCCACTGCAGGCGCCGTCTGTAAATACAATAACTGTTTTCTTCTTAGACATATCGTTCAGTAATGGGAGCTAAAATTTCGGTTGTCTTTTTTGCGGACTCTTGGACGGCTTGATCCCAGTTTGGAGCATCTTCGCCGGCGTAAATAATACTTCGACTTGAGTTGATAAGCGGAATACCCTGATGATGTTCCAGTACTTCGTTTAATACTGATATCGATCCGCCTTGTTTACCCACACCTGGAATAAGTAAGGGGGATTCGGAAAATTCAGTGATAACTGGCGTTAGCTTGTCGGTTTTAGTTGCTCCAACAACCATTCCGATAGCGGCGCTGCTGGTTTCTTGCTGAGCACATAATTTTGATGCAATATAGCTTGAAATCGTTTGTCCCCCTTCCAATTTCTGCATCAAAATATCTTTGGCCCCGGGATTCGAGGTTAATGTAAGTACATAGACCCCTTTTGAGGCATCATCCAAAAACGGCTCCAGTGTTTCAAAACCCATTAGTGGGTTGAGCGTTATGGCGTCCACATCAAACTGCTCAAAAAACGCTTTGGCATAGTGTTCGGCCGTTGAGCTGATATCCCCGCGCTTGGCATCGGCGATAATCATTTTGTCCTCTGGGATATAATCTAAAATAGCTTCAAAGGTATCCCAGCCATCTGCGCCCAGTGCTTCGAAAAAGCCGAGATTTGGTTTATAAGCGGCACAGTAATCAGCCGTTACATCGATCACTGTTTTAAGAAATTGCTCTACTTTTTCGGAATTGGATTGAGTACCCGAACTGATAGGTTCAGGCATCAAATCCAGGTTGGGATCAAGTCCCACACACAACGTGGAATGATTCTTCTTTACAGCTGATAGGAGTTTCTCGTTGAAAGTCATCTGTTAAGTCAATTTAAGTTCAGCGGAAGATACAAAGGGCAGGGAGGAATCGAAATCCAACAAATAAAAAAAGCGGAGGGAAACCCCTCCGCTTGAAATTAGAGAAATTTAGAGCTGCTTATTAGTTGGCAACAGGGATTCCCTCGGGAATTTTAGCGATATTTATTTTATCGATGTCACTATTCGTTGCACTGTTCAGCGTTTCGATCAGTTCATTTGTTAATGCTGCATGGGCGCGATTGGAGGGATGGATCCCATCCAGACTAAATAGACTCCCAATGGCAGGTTGCAGTGTTACATTGGAGTTGGGGGCGGTATATTGACCCTCTTGAATAATCTGATCGAAAAAGCGATTAACATCGAATTGCACATCACCCTGGGAGGCAATTACCGAATTAAAAATCCCAGTCACCGTATTGGTAATATTTATTTCATTTTCTCCTAATACAAATTGGTTAGGAAAGGGATTTTGAGCACTTAACCCGAAAGGCTCATCAAAATTAAAACCCTCATAACTAGCAACAAATGTAGGAGTTGTTCCATCATTAAATGTTTGCTGATATTGTCCGATAGTCATCTGTGTAAGTGTATCCTCAATATCAGATTGAGAATAGTTTGCAACTTCTTCTTCAGTTGCAACGCCGGCATTGACAATATATCCTCTCCAGTAATTAAGGATAGCAGTAACAGCTTCCTCGTTGTATGAGGGAGCCTGAGGATTCGCACTTACTCCTACATAAGGCAGATAGTCTCTAGCTGTTAACAAGATAAGTGCAAGTGAAGGATCATTGAGATTACCTTTTTCAATTAACCCCGCAGGTTCACGATTCTCTGAAGCTCCTATCTGCTGATTTTCCTGATAAAACGTTTTTTGGACAACCAAGCCGGGGACTTGTTCATTGTTCTGTATCTGACTTTGGAATTGAGGCCCAACGGTTGTAGCGAAGGGAATACTAGCTACTGATGGTATATTTGCTGTGATTACCGTTGGATCAGATTCCAGATTTTGAATCTGCGTGATGGCAGAAACATACTGCGTCTGGAAATCAGATGGGTTGGTAAATTCCCGAAGTCCACCACTGGTTACATAGGTTAGGATATCATTATTTCCCAGCCAAAAAGATACTACTGTTGGTTGTAATGACTCAACAGCTGCATGGATATTTGGCAATGGACTTTGGGGATTTCCTTCATTTACAACCAGTGGATAAAATGGGTTGTCATCAGGCTCATTCAAATACGCATCAACCTTGATGCCGGGAACTCCCAGGTTATTGTATGGTTGGCCTATACCTGTATTAATCAGTTGTCCCTGATTGGTATTGTACCGTGTTGTACTATTTTCCAAATTGGTCAGTTCAATACGTCCGGGATCACCAATACCGGGATTACCGATGAGAGGCTGCTCGAAGTTTTCAATCTGGAGCTGACGAGCGAGCAAATTCGGAAACGAATACTTTTGAGCATCTTCATACAGCGCATTGCTCTGAAAGCCCGCTGTAAGACTATTGCCAACGGCTACATAGGTCGAGAAATCAGCATCACCAGAATCTACCGGTTCAACGTCGAGATCCTGATAATCTTCGCAACCTGTTACAAGTGCCAGCACTAACGCCAGCGAGAGTATTCCTTTAATATATTTTTTAAAATAACTCATAGCGTAATATCCTTAATCAATTATAAATTCAGAGTGAAGCCGAGACCGGGAAGATTAGCATAGGTGGTATAGACACCGTCAATGCCGCCTTCGTGTGTATTGGTTACTTTTCGCTGCTTGGCCCGGATAAAGATATAAGAAGCATCAACAGCCAGATAATCAGTAACCTGGTAACTTAATCCGCCTGAAAATAACCAGCGGTCGGAATCGGGAAGTGTCGGATCTACATAACGGTCGCGGATGGGATTTTCATCATACGCAATGCCACCACGCACGGTTAATCCGTCAACAGGAAGTTCCGTGTATTCGGCCCCAAAACGAAGCTGCCATGAATTATCGTAATTTCGTTCATTAACAATAGTGCTGCCTCCTAGTGCCGGAATTGGTTGATCAAACTCAATTGCAAGTTCGTCGTAACTTGACCAGCCCCACCAGACGTAGTCCAGTTCGGTGCGTAGTCCTTCAACAGGTTCTACATTTACTGCCAGCACATAGCTTGCCGGTAACGTAATTTCTGCACTACCTTGAGCCGAGGAGGGGAAACCAACGCTGAGGTTGTCAAAAGTGGCATCTCCTTCAAATTCGGTGGTAACTTCACTTCGGTAGGTAAATCCAAATGTTACTTTATCGGTAGGTTCGTACTGGATGCCGGCATTAAAACCAAAGGCAGGCTCTTTGAGATCTCCGTCGAGGACAAAGGTGCCTTCGGGCGAAAAGCTTGTTACGGCGCGGCTCAGTTTAACCTTCCCGTGAGCAGCGATGCGTAAACCGGCCCCAACACGAATCTTTCCAATGCCGGTATCAGATAGTTCATATCCTACTGCAGGGGTTACAAAAATAGTTTCGATACTGGTTTCAATAGAGGATCCCCGGCCAACCCAGTCGTCGGGCCACTTGGTACCCAGACCAAAAGGGGCATTCACGCCAATACCAGCCGTCAAATTGTCGGTAATTTGATAGGAACCGTAAAAGTTAGGCACAAGAAATTCTTGCTTTTCCATTACGGTTTCCTGTCCGGTAGGGGCCAGTGGCGATAGATTTCGGAAGGTAGAGCGGGGTGCAATTACGGTAACACCACCGGTAACATTTATTCCTTCAAGTCCACCCAGCCCGGCAGGATTATAAAAGACCGAAGAAGCGTCATCAGCATAGGCCGAAAAAGCGCCGAGCACACCATTAGCGCGCACGCTGGCCTCATAGATCGAAAATCCGCTGGCAAAAGCGGACCCCGAGCAGAATAATACAAGACAAATAGTAGCAATTAGTTTTCGCATAGATTCAGGATTTTAAGTTGAAGTTTAGCAATGGTTGAAAGGGCCGTTTATAGAGTATACAAAAAAATGCACTGACAATATTTAGAATATGATTGCATTAATATTGTTGTTAACAGCGTTAATTGTAAAAAATCAAAACATCGACAAATATAAAAGTATCAGTTTGCAATAACTGCACTTTTTTGGTTCATTCGTGCATTAAATAATGTAAATGATAACAAAAGAGCTTTATGGATTGGTTTGAAGAGTGGTTCGACAGTCCGCTTTACGAAAAACTGTATGCTGACAGGGATGAGGCCGAAGCGGCACAACTCATTGAATTTTTAGAGCAGACACTTCTTTTAGAAAAATATCATTCTATTCTGGATTTGGGATGTGGTCGGGGACGACATTCGCATAACTTGGCAAAACGCGGATATGAGGTGACGGGGATAGACCTTTCGCCTGCTGCCATAGAAACCGCCAGGGAGAAAGCAAAGGAGATGGAGCTCACGAACACCACGTTTGAAGTAAGGGATATGCGAGAACCGCTGCCCCAAACGTTTGATGCTATCGTGAATTTATTTACCACGTTTGGATATTTTAAAAATGATGAAGAAAATGCATCAGTGCTGGATAGTGTTACGGGCATGTTAAAAAAAGAGGGGCTCTTTGTCCTCGATTACTTAAATGCAGAGAAAGTAAAAAATAACTTTGTGCCCGAGGAGGAGGGGGAGTTCCAGGGTATTCGATATGAGATTAAGCGGTATATCAAAAATGGGGCAATCCACAAAGATATTGCATTTGCGGGCGATAAACTCGATAAGCCGCGTGTTTACTGGGAGCGCGTCAAATTGTACGGACTCGATTGGTTTGAAAAGGAGATGGATAAAAGAAATTTAGAGATTATTGATGTGAACGGAGATTACGAAGGTAGTGATTTTGATCTGACAAACAGTCCAAGACTATTAATCATTAGTAAGTATACAGAGTGAATTATTGAGAATAGGGACTGTACTGTTCAAGTAAAATATATCAATTTCCCTGTATCCCTCTTCTCCAAGAGGGATTTTATCTATACCAATTCCGCACCGGAGATACGGAATGAGAAGTTTGTAAATTGGGGAACAATTAACTTCCGGAATCACTTCGGAGGGGAAAACTTGCGGTTTTTTTGTGAGTGAAAGATGTTATTTTTTGCGTTTATACTCCCGTTACCTAGCTCTGCTGCGGAATGCCTTAAATGATACCTACATTCTAAATGAAATGGGGTGATCATCCTCCTGCACCTCCTTCTGCTCCCATTATAAAACTTAGCGATTATCCTGCCACAAGGAGGACTTTGTTCTATGATTCTCACATCAAACACAAGGACAAAAGTCAATACAACCCCCTGAAAACGGCGTATAGAGCATCCTGTAGGATGAGAGTGTCGGACCCTATAGGCACCGAGTGTCGATGATTATAGGCAATGACCTTCAGTGACCATAGGCACTGACTGTTGGTGATTATAGGCTCCCAACCCCGGATCTATAATAAAAAAAGGACTGCCTGAATGTTGGATGACAGTCCCTTTTTAATCACTTTAATCGTTTTCTTATTACTTACATAAGAAGGTTTTAAAATACTTCTTTGAATTACCAACTCAACCGACTGCTGAATGTGCGATCGGATGGGTTGGGCAAAGGATATTACAATTTTAAAGGAGAAGTAGCATTATTGTATTATTGCTCACTTTCACAATTGCCCGCACATACTTGCACGCTAGGCAGGGGTAGTACATCCACTTTTGGAATGCTGGCTCCGAAAGCATCCTCAATAACACGGATAAACTCATTGGCTAAAATAGCATTTCCTCTCGCGTTGGGATGGATGCCATCGGTAGAAAATACGCCATTGGGACTAAAGTCCGGTTGCAGAAGCTGGCCGTCAATGCGAATGCCTACTTCACCATCCATGCCAAACAAGTCAGCAAAGGCGCCCAATTCGCTGTTGGGATTGCCCGGAAAACCGGCGTTGATATCAAACAGGGCTAAGCGTTCGGGATATTGAGCGACCGTTTGGGCGATAAATTGGTTGAATGTTGTGGCCCGGTCTTGAATTTGTTGTTGTTCTGGTATGGTCAAGTAGCACTCATCACCCTGTGCTTGGGTACACCCGAGCTCGGGATTTTGTGGATTGGGGAATCCCAAAGGAATAATAGCACCAATAGTAGTTGGATTTTCATTCGTGGGATCACCGTCATACTCCGTTCCCAAAACTGATCCCGCCGAAAGAGTTACCAGTTCATCGGCCGTAAGTTGTCGTGATTGCTCGTAGGGGACCAAGGCCGCTCGTTGTTGAGCATCAATTTGACCAGTTTGTTCTAGTTGATCAAATTTTGGTTCTAGATCTTCTAGTTCTGGATCATTAACCAGTATGGGATTGGCGCCTTCGGTGTATTGTACTTTTCTGCGTTCTGCATCATCTTCAGGATGCATGCCAGCGGCTACCATTTTGTCAAGAATGGCATTTAATCCTTGGTCAAAGTTGGTTTGCAGTTGTTCAGCTTCTTCTGCTGATAATTCAATTGCATCATAAGTAACAGCTTGAAAGTAGGGCACCGTAGAAACGGGAGGAATGGTACCTACGACCCCACTGGCAGTTGTATTGCCCATCAGTTGATTAATGGTAGCAGTAAAGTATTGCTTAAAATCCTGCTCAGATGTTAAAAGGTTAGGGTTTGATGCGCCTGAAATAGCATATCCCAACACGTCATTATTACCAATCCATAGTGTAAAAAATGTGGGTTGGGCAGCTAAAGCGTCAGCTAAAATCGTAGAGGTGCCCGGACTACTTGCAAAGCGGGCATAAAAAGGATTGTAAGCTTGGGCTTGGGGATTTCCGGTATCTTCTGTCAAGAGTTGACCTACAAGGATTCCTGGTACGCCAAAGTTATTAAGTTCACTTTTGTCACCTGTAAAGGGAGTATCTTGTAGCCTATCTCCGCCTAGTGTTGGAGATGGACCGGGAATGCTGGTGTCCAGCTTATAGCGACCTAAAGTGGGTCCGCCTTCAGGCTGGTTAACCGAAGTGTTAAAACCCAAGTCAGAGTTGATATCAGGCTGATTAAAGTTATCGGGAGCGCCCGCATATTGCATTTGCTCGTGGATTAGTGCTGCCAGCGAGTGTTCCTGGCCCATGTTGTAAAGCGCACCATCCATAAAGCCCGCCGTCAAAGAGTTGCCGATGGCTATGTAATTACTGAAATCGGCCTCTCCAGAACTGCCTTCAGGTGTCGACTCCTCCGGTACAGGATTTTCATCCGTTTGATCGGAGACCAGCGAATCGTAACTGCTTTCACACGAAAATAGAAATACGGCTGCAAATAATAGTACAAATGTTGTTTTTGAAAATAATTTCATGGTGTCAGTAGTTTAATTCATGAATTGGTCAAAGGTGAAGGTCATCATGTAAATAGCGCCAAGCTGGGGATTTCCAAATGAAGTAGCATGATGACTGTTTAGAATATTACTTCCGCTCAGCTTAATGGAGGTGTTAAGATCGGGCAGACGATAGCTTACTTGCGCGTCGAGCGATCCATAGGCATCAATGACCCCTTTTCCGAAGGAAGACTCCCACAAAAAGGCATCCTGCCAGCGATATACAACATTAAACCCGATTTTGGGCGTTATTTTACGATTCTCGAACTTGAGATTATAGCGCCACTCGGGGGTATTGTATTCGGCCCGGAAGCCCTGATCAAGGAGATCTTGCTGAGAGATAAGTTCGTTCCATGCTACATTACCTCCGATGGTGTATCCACTTCCGATTACATACTTTGCATCAAAAGCGAAACCCTGTGCTTCTACTTTACCATCGGCATTAACGTCTACGCCATACGTTTGCAGTCGACCGCCGGGCACATTATCGTTGATAATGGCATCTTTTCCGGAATCGGAGGTCGGATTAAACCCTGACACCGGGGAATATCCGTCACGAGTATTGGTGTCGGTTAGATCAACAGCCTGAGTAAAGAGGATCTCAGCGATAAAATCCTCATAAGCGCTGTAGTAGTAATAGGCATCTATGGTAAGCCGTTCGCCAATGAGGGCCTTGTATCCAATTTCATAAGAATTGACTTTCTCGGTTTTGAAATCATCAAACTCAACAGGCGTTAAAAGATCACGCGCTGCCTGCATATTGCCTTCAGCGGCCTCGGCGCGTGCAGCCTGCAGATCTTCAACGCGATAAACGGGATTGGAGCTGAAGTTATAGCGTTCCTTTAATATGGGATTGCTACCAATCAGGCGATTGCTGACGACGTCTAGGTCAATAAATTGTGTTTGGGTATTGGGAATACGAAATCCCTGCTGATACGATGCCCGAATATTATGATTGTCAGCGATGGTATATACTGCTGAGAAGCGGGGACTAAATTGCCCGTCAAAATATTCGTTTTTATCGTATCGCAGCGAAGCTTGTAGGTCCAAGTCTTCATCAAGCAGTGATTTAGAGGCTTGAACGTAAGTCCCGAATTCATCAATATTAAATTCTTCTCCGTTATCTTTTAAGGCAAAGAGTGTTCCACCTGATTTGAGATCATACCGTCGTACATTACCCCCTACGATAATTTCAACAAGGGAGGGATCAATGATCTCAGAAAAGTTATACTTTGTTTCAGCGTGCCAGAGACCTGTTTCATCAGTAAACAGAGCACCACCCTCGGAAATGGGCGTACTGCGCAAACGGTTGGCAATATTTTGATATGCCTGCGTACCGGGCTTGGGTTGCGCTGCATTACCGACTACCCGTGCCTGAGCATGTGCTTCGTCGATGGTAGCACCCTGTGTTCGGGCATTACCGAAAGCACCTACGTATGCAGGGACAAATGTTTCTGCGTTGACAAGAGATGCGAGGGTATTAGCTGCATAGGTATCACCGGCATCTTCTTGTGTGGTATAAGCGCGTAAAAAGAAGTTTGGGTTATTTACCTCTACTTTGGCCGTCCAAATGTTAAAATCATCAAGCACAAAACGGTCATTGGCGGTATAAACGGAGCTTCCGCTACCCCAGTTAAACTGTCCCAACAATTCATAATCATCTGTCAACCGATAGTGCAGGGCCGTACCCAATTTTAGGCTTTCAGAGGTATTATCAACAATAGAAGCTTCGGGATAACCGGTGGGGGTAAAGTTTCCAGCATCACCATCGGGGAATAAACTCCTGATTGCCCCAACCTGTTGATTCCCTCCAGCCATAGCCTGGTCGGCCAACTCTCCGAGATTTAGCAGCGGCTGTCCATATACATTGACTCCGTTGTATACCCGATTTCCGTTGCGTGATGTTTCTCCTCGTTCTACCACGCCATATGATCTCGGCCCCATGTCGCGGGTATCTTGGGCCACAAAATCAGTAGCTCGCAGATAGGAGAAGTTAAACTTATAGCCGAACTTATCGTTAACGGTATTTGCATATCGAAGGCCGTAGTCCTGGTAAAGTGCGGGATCGTCCTCCACATTGGAATCAA
>JBEPWP010000054.1:0-9280 GCA_041642355.1 Fodinibius sp.
AGGCAATATCAGCCTCATTAATGCTAGCCGTTTTTTCACGAAGCAAATCAATAGCATCATTGACTTCCATCTCCCGGTCATCCCAATGCTTAAGCTTGCCAACAATAAATCCATACTGGCTTCCTGAGCCACTGATAATTCCAAATCCAGAAATCGCCAGACGAGAATCGATGACCTCAGTATCAGCCATAATCTGGTCGATCTCAGCCATTACCTCTTTTGTTCGTTCCAGCGACGCGGACGGTGGCAGACTTACGTTCGCAAAGAATGTCCCCTGGTCCTCATCCGGAACAAAACCGGTTGGCGTCGTTTGAAACAGAACTGCAAAGATTCCAATTGCTGCTACTACCACAGCCACGGCCACCCAGGCATTACGGGTGAAAAAGCCAAGCACCTGCCGATATCGATATTTTCCTACATCAAAAACGGTATTAAAAGCGATGGCAAAACGATCTATATAGGACTTGTCATCCCCGATCTGTTTTTGCTCCGGCTTGAGAACTAATGCACATAGAGCCGGACTTAAGGTCAGTGCGTTTACAGCAGATATAATAATGGCCGTGGCCAGAGTAATTCCAAACTGTTGAAAGAAAACACCCGTTGATCCGGTAATAAAGGTCACAGGGACAAAAATTGCTGCCATCACCAGTGTAATTGACACAATGGCGCCGGCAATCTCATCCATTCCCTCAATGGCGGCCTGCATCCCCGATTCGGCCCCCTCCTCTAGTTTAGCGTGAATAATTTCTACCACAATAATGGCGTCATCCACCACAATACCAATGGCCAACACCAGCGCAAAGAGTGTTAACAGGTTTACGCTATATCCAAACAGGTTGAGGAAAAAGAATGTACCTATAATGGATACCGGAACGGCAATAGCCGGAATCAAGGTTGAGCGCCAATCCTGCAAAAACACAAACACGACAATAAATACCAAGATAAAGGCCTCTAAAAAGGTCACAAAAAGCTTGTCGATCGAAGCCGTAAGAAAACTGTTGGCATCAAAAACGGTGGTGTATTCGATGCCGTCAGGAAAGTTTTGGGATGCCGCTTCAATTTCGGCTTTCACATCTTCGACCACTTCCTGCGCATTGGCCCCTGCTGTTTTGGATACAAACATCCCCACACTGGGTCCGCCGTTGGCTGTACTGTGCACGCTATAGGTTTGAGAGCCAAGCTCTACATCGGCCACATCTTTGAGGCGAAGCATCTCCCCGTTTTCGGATCCTTCACGAATAATAATATTCTCGTACTCGGGAGCTGTTGAAAGACGTCCCTTGTACTTCATCGTATACTGAAAAGCCTGTCCGCTATTTTCACCAATAGTACCGGGTGCAGCTACAAAACTCTGATCATTTAAGGCTCCAATAACATCTGAGGGCACCAAATTATAGGACGCCATTTTATCCGGCTTCATCCATATTCGCATCGAATAGGTATTGGCCCCAAACGCATCAGCCGTACCCACTCCATTTACCCGCTGCAGGCGCGGAATCAGGTTGATACGCGCATAATTTTCTAAAAAAGTACCATCATGAGTCCCATCAGGACTATACATCGTAAAAATTAATAGCCTGCTCGTTTGCTCTTTCTGCGTGGTGACACCCGTCTGCGTTACCTCTTGTGGGAGCAAATTTGAAGCCTGTGAAACCCGGTTCTGCACATTCACCGCAGCGATATCGGGATCAGTACCCAGCTCGAAATATACCTGGATTTGAGCACGTCCATTGTTGCTGGCCGTAGAACTCATGTAGGTCATTCCCTCTACCCCGTTAATCTGCTCTTCGAGTGGGGCAACCACACTATTCAAAACCGTTTCAGCATTGGCACCGGGATAAGTTGCTGAGACCTGGATTGTTGGCGGTGCAATTTCGGGATACAGAGAAACAGGCAGCGCGTTATAGCCAAGATATCCCAAAATCACAAGAATGATAGAAATAACCGTAGATAAAACCGGTCGCTGTATAAATCGTTTAATCATTATATCTCAATTCTAAACTAACAAGACTTTAATTTCGTAGGTAACTACTCAGAATCCATAAGGGACTGGTACAAACTGTCGGCATCAACAGTATTGGGCTGGATCTTGTTGCCATCATCCAATTGACCGATTCCAGAACTAACAATACGTTCTCCTTCAGAAATTCCCTCATTAACAACAAACAGCTGCTTGGTATCAACGGGTAAAAATGAGACCTCTCGACTTTCCACGGTATTACTATCCGTCACAACGTAAACAAATCGCTTATTTTGAATTTCATAGGTCGCTTTCTTAGGAATGACAAGAGCCGCATCTTGGTTAAAAGGGATTTCCACATTTCCCGACCCACCGCTTCGCAGAATTTCCTGGGGATTTGGGAAGGAAGCCCGGAAAGAAGCCGATCCCGTTTCTCTATCTATTAATCCACTGGCCAGCTTAAGCGTACCCTGATGCTCATATCTACTATTGTCGGCAAGCAGCAGATTAACCTGTGGCATTTCCGCTACCTGCTGTTGAATCGTTTGGTCTTCTCCATCACTGGAGACCGTCCGTGCCATCTCCAACAGCTCACGTTCGCTCATTGAAAAATAGGCGTATACTTCAGAGATATTAGAGACAACAGTCATCGGTTGTGATATGGAGCTATTTACCAAACTACCGATGCGATACGGAATGGTTCCAATAATGCCAGTAACCGGACTTTTAACCTCGGTGTACCCTAGATTTACCTGCGCATTTTTTAGTCGGGATTCGGCCTGTGCCAACGCCGCTTGGTTCGACTTCAATTCATTCTTGGCCGATTGAAGCTGATATTGACTCACAATCTCTTTATCAACAAGACTTTGTAGGCGCTCCACTTCATCTTCAGCCGTACTTACGCGGGCTTTGGCCGCTTGAATATCAGCTTTTGCTGAGCGTACCTCCTGCTGATATTCTACATTGCTAAGTGTAAACAGCACCTGATCTTTGGATACCCAATCGCCTTCATCTACATGCATCTCTATAATGTAGCCCGGTACACGGGGACGAATTTCCACGGTCTGTTTTCCTTCCAACGTAGCAGGATAACTACTTGTCAACTCAATGCTTCGTGGTTGTAGCTCTAGAATAGGATACTGCTCAACCTGTTGTTGCCCCTGCTGCTGATTCGCATCCTCACAGGATAAGATGAAAAATGGCAGTACTGCTATGATAAATAAATAGGTGATTCCCGAACTGTACTTCTTGTTCATTCTACTATTACTAATTACTGATTGATTATTCCCTATATACTTGTTGACATCATCAACTATTGACTGTTCAAAAATTGATACATCTTTGCCAACGCATCTTCGAATTCTTTCGTTTCGATATTCTTAACTTCAGCATTGATTTCCTCATCAAGCTGTTGGTCTACGGCTCGTGCCTTTTCCAAAACATTAATCCCGGGCTTGGTAATAAACAATAACTTCCGTCGCTTGTCAGCATCATCCTGTACGCGTGTTACAAAATGATGCTGCTCCAATCCATCAATATGCCGAAGTACCGCTGATTTATCTCTATCCACAATTTCAGCGAGTTCCTGTAATATAAGACCATCTTCATTATCCAAAATATTAAGGATAAAATATTGCTCAATAGTCAAATTAATATTCTCCTCCACAAAGCGCTCCTTCAAACTTCTGACTATTTCTTTGACAACATATGCCATACGACACCCGGTCGTCTCGCAGTACAATTTTTGATGTAAACCCATGGATATATATCATTTTGAAAATGAGATTAGCAAAGATAAACATTATTAGTTGATATAGTCAACTAATAATGTTTATAAGAAATCCCTTTTATAATATTTTGCAGAAGAGATCTCCATTTTACGATTTTTAATATTATGGATCGGAAATATTTGGAACCCGTAATTTGTACTATACGTGGAATTCGCTGTTACTCTTTATAATGCACATCAGAAAGTTCTTTAATCAGGTCGGCACTGGCCTCGGGCGTAATATCGCGCTGAGGCGTCCCGAGCATCTCGTAACCTACCCTAAACTTTTTTACCGTTGCCGATCGCAGTAGCGGGGGATAAAAATGCATATGAAAATGCCACTCCGGATGCTCTTTTCCATCTGTAGGTGCGGGATGAAATCCAGCCGAATAAGGAAATGAGACCTCGAAAATATTGTCATATTTTACAGTAATCTGCTTGACAATATCAGCCAGACCATCTTTTTCGGCCTCGGTCATATCTGTAAAACGACCAAATGGACGACGACTGATGAGCAGCGTCTCGAACGGCCAAAATGCCCAATAAGGGACAACGACTGCAAAATGATCATTCGATACAACAACCCGCTCATCGAATTCAAGCTCTAAATCCAAATAATCGGAAAGGAGAGTATTTCCGTGTTCTTCGTAGTAGGCAATCTGCTGCTTCAGCTCTTTTGACGGCTCATCGGGAATTGTTTCTTGCGCCCAAATTTGTCCGTGCGGATGCGGATTACTACATCCCATAATCTCTCCTTTGTTCTCGAAAATCTGCACGTAGTTGATATAATCCCGATTCCCAAGCTGCGTATATTCATCGACCCAAAGGTCAACGACATCTCGAATCTGGGAAAGCTCCATTTCAGGAAGCGTTAAATCGTGCCGGGGTGAGAAGCAGATCACCCGGCAAATTCCCTTCTCCCCTTTGGCTACCAGCAGGTCATCAGTACTAATTTTCTCGGAGGGCACATCGGGCTTCAATGCACTAAAGTCATTGGTAAACACAAAGGTCGATTCGTACTCCGGATTTCTGGCATCACCCGCGCGGTCATTCCCGGGACACAAATAACATTCCGGATCATACTCGGGCTTTTCATTGCCCGGCGTTTCTTCTTGTTGTCCCTGCCAAGGACGCTTGGCCCGATGTGGTGATACCTGTACCCATTCTCCCGTTAGCGGATTCCATCGTCTATGCGAGTGATTATTCAAATCTAATGACATAACACTATTGTTTTATTTTAAAACTATTCGGAAGTCACTTCAGTCTGGTTAACCAGGTGCGTACCGGCCGAAACAGTCGTTTTATAAACTTTTATTTCTTTACCTGTTTGCTGATGATACTGCTCTTTAATCTGATCAGTAAATGCTTCAACATATTTTTCTTTAACCAAATTGATCGTACATCCTCCAAAACCGCCGCCCATCATACGAGCGCCAAAAACTCCCTTCAGATTTCGAGCAAGATCTACCAACACATCCAGCTCCTCACAACTTACCTCATACTCCAAGCGTAACCCAGCATGAGACTGATACATACGCTGACCAAAAGAATGAAAGTCGCTCTGTCGCAGATCTTCGCAAGCCTGAATCACGCGTTTATTTTCTTCCACCACATATTTGCAACGTTTAAAAATGATCGGATCCATCTCATCTTCATGCTTGAAGAGTAGCGACAATTCTACATCTCTCAGACTTTCTATATTGGAATCCCACTGCTGCAAGGTTTGCACGCCCTGCTCGCACTGCTGCCGACGCACGTTATATTCTGATGAGGCCAGCTCGCGACGAATTTGAGTATCGCACAACACAATCTGAATGTCATCACGATCAAATGGATAATATTCATATTCTAGGGATCGACAATCCAGCTTTATAGCATGTCCTTCTTTCCCATTCAAGCTGGCAAACTGATCCATAATTCCACACTGGACCCCTACAAAATCATTTTCAGCTTTCTGGGCAATTTTGGCCATCTCTACCGGTGGAATTTCCCAATCATTAAGCTCAGCCAATCCAAATAATACGCCGCCTTCCAAGGCAGCCGAGGATGACATTCCTGCCCCAATGGGAACGTTCCCGCCGAATACGCAATCAAATCCATCAGCTTCATAACCATGTTTTCGAAGCTGATCGAACACCCCCAGCAGGTAATTGGGCCATCCCAGATCTGACTTTTTAATTCCCTCAGAAATATCTGTCTCAAATGATTCTTCTTTGTCGAGTGCATAAAATCGGCAGCTATTGGTACCGTTAACATTCATAGCTAAATAAATGCCTTTCTCCACGGCAGCCGGCAACACAAATCCATCATTATAATCGGTGTGCTCACCAATAAGATTAACACGTCCCGGTGACTTGATCAGCTTGTAAGACTGACCAAACTGCTTTTTAAACTCCTCTTTAATTTGTTGAATAAACTGCTCCATAAATCAATACTTAAATCTTTGTATACATTACCAAAATACGGCATAGAGCACTGCAACAATCACTAAAATAATGTATGCCCCAATATTAAATGCCGGACTGGTCTTGAACATCTCAGCTGTCGTATGAATAGCTTTGGGATCTTCGTCATGAGGATTCGTTGTTAAACTAACACCCATAATAATGACAATCGTGAGAATGAGCGTGTACAACATCTGGTCTAAAAATGGGAGCTGCACAGCGGGTGTTTTCAAAAATACCGCAATTACAATAGACGACAGCACACCATAAATAGCCCCTTTGGAGGTCGTTTTCTTCCAGAATAATCCCATTAAAAAGACCGCGAGTATTCCCGGACTTACCATACCGGTGTATTCCTGGATGTACTGAAAGACCTGCGGTACGTTATCAAGTTGCGGCGCTACAATTATAGCTGTTATCAGCGCCACTGAGGCCGAAATTCGTCCCATATTTACCGTCTGCTTATCCGTGGCATCCGGATTGAAGTATGGAATATAAATATCCATGGTAAAGATAGTAGCCACCGAATTGAGCATCGAAGCCATCGACGAAACAATAGCTGCAGCAAGCGCAGCCACAACCAATCCCAAAAAGCCAGGCGACAAGAATACTTTCATGAGCCACGGATAGGCATTGTCGTATTGAATACTGCCATCGGCTTTGGTGAATGCATCGACTACTCCCGTGATTTGCGTTGTCCCTTCAGGCTGATTAAAAAGTACATACACGATAATACCAGGAATAACTACAATCAATGGAATGAGTAGTTTCAAAAACCCGGCAAAAATAATTCCCTTTTGAGATTCTTTAAGCGACTTTGCCGCCAATGTACGCTGTATGATATACTGATTGAATCCCCAGTAATATAGGTTAGCAACCCACATTCCACCGATTAATACAGCAATACCGGGCAAATTGCTAAACTCGGGATTTGACTGTTCCAATATCATATCAAACTTCTCACCGGCTACTTCATAGAGATGGACAACTCCATTAAAGATACCTCCGTCGGGAGTAAGGTTATAGAGTCCGGCAAACGTAACCACAAATCCACCTAACACCAGCAAGCCAACCTGTATGACATCTGTCCAAGCTACAGCCGAAAGTCCGCCATATAATGAATACGCCGCCGCAATGGCCGATAAGCCAATAAGAGCATACATCATCAGATCCCCATCACCTGTTCCCATGATGGTATCAAGGGCCAGCGCCCCCAAGTAAAGCACTGTTGTAAGGTTTACAAAAACAAACAATGCAATCCAGAAAACCGCTAAAATCGTCTTTAGTGTGGTGTTAAACCTTTTTTCTACAAATTCTGGAATGGTAAAAATTTCTTTTTCAATAAAGATCGGAAGTAGATATTTGCCCACGATAATGAGAGTTATCGCTGCCATCCATTCGTAAGAGGCAATGGCCAACCCCACTGCAAAACCGGAACCAGACATCCCGATAATTTGCTCGGCCGAAATATTAGCAGCAATCAGGGATGCACCAATGGCCCACCAAGGAAGCGACTTGCCGGCCAAAAAGTAGTCTTCAGCTGTTTTCTGATGGCCTTTTTCGTCCCGTGAAACCCACAACCCAATAGCTACAATCATTAACGCATAAGCACAAAATACAATCGTATCTACTAAAGAAAATTCCATAAAAAATTGTTTTATTAACGTCTACAGATTCTTTTTGCCTTCAACAATCGTTATATCTACTTCCCAACATTCTATGCTATGTGGGGATATTTTTTGCTGATCCTTCCATTTACAGGCTTCTTCTAATGAATCGGGACGTGCATTGCACGGTTCCAAAGCCAAGGTATAATCTTTTTTGTTGGAACCTATGGGCCAACCACCATAACACAGCCAGATCCCTAAAAAAGGGATTTGATTCGTCTGAAAAGAAAAAACAAGACTTTCATTGGTTTCTTCTTTATAAATGCCTGCTTTGCCTTCTTCTAACCGATTTGTAAAAAGCTTAGCTGCCAAACTCATCGATTTATTCTGTACATAATTAAAGTCAATATTTGAATGATTCCCAAGTATTTTTGGCCACTCTAGCTTATCACCAAAGTGCCCGACATTTGTGTTTGAAGCCCAGTTCAAAATAACCTCATCAACTTCACTTGGTAAAAGCAACTCGTCACCCTCTTTAATTTTTAATAATGGATGAGCTGACCAAATATAGTCAAACGAATATTCTTCCAAATTTTCTAATTTATAGGAAATTGTTACTGTTGAGCCCGAGAGCTCAATATGTTTAGTAAATCGATATTTTATTTGCTTTCCGTGGGTCCAAAGTGAAATTCCTTTTGGGTTTATCTCGTACTCCCAAGGTTTCGTCCAAAGTTCACCGTGATCGGGAAGGATAATTTCTTCCCCATTAAATATATATTTAGATGGAGAAACATTAGGAAAGCACTCATCAAATCCAGCCGCATGTGGTGGCTGGAATTCTTCACCATACTTAGGCTTGTTAATTAAACTATAATTTATTGGTGGTTCTTGTAGGAATTGTGTTCCCGTCTGTTTTCTTGTCAGCTCAATAACCTTTCCACCCATATCCGGAATAATTGAAATCCTCAGCTCTTCATTTTCTACCTCAACAACCGGCAAGTCATCATCATTAATTTGTTGAATTTTTATAACATCACTAAACATAACAATACTCTTATTTTTTGAAGCAAATATTCCTCTAATCCGGTATGCCCTGCTCCTCTTTTTGTCCCAGCCGATATTTGTTAAATACATCCATCACAGGCAACGCATTGCCCTCATCATCGAAGAAACTGCGTGCACCCAGCCCACCTTCTACAGCCGGCTCCCACCAGAAAATTCCTTTTATTTTAGGGGATGAGATGTTAAGTAAGGTTTCATTTACAGACTCTAAAAACTCTCGTTGCCCAGCTGGTGTTTCGGGATACGGCGCAACTGCATCCTCATATTCGGATGGTTGCCAGTGATAGGCGGTTTCTACCAGAATAATATCCTTTGTAAAATTATTGACGAGCGACAGAAGGTTTTCACGCAGCTCCAGTAGATTCCCATGCCACCACGGGTAGTATGACAATCCAATTATGTCATAGGGAATATCGTAAGAATTAAATTTATTGTAGTA
>JBEPWP010000055.1:0-9055 GCA_041642355.1 Fodinibius sp.
ACATCTTAATCTATAGTGGTAAAATGATGTGTGCAACAGAGTAATTTTTCTGTTGGTATTTAAGATGAGTTCAACGGGAATTTTTGCTATTTTCAACGCTCTAATAAATCTGTAATTAAGTTTAGTATAACTGATGTCCCACAAGAGTTCTGCACAAATACGCCAGGAGTTTCTGGATTTCTTTAAGGAAAAAGATCACGCTATTGTTTCGAGTGCTCCGGTCGTGCCTCAAAACGATCCTACGCTGCTGTTTACCAACGCGGGGATGAATCAGTTTAAGCCCATCTTTTTGGGAGAACAATCCGGCTTCGACAAAGAAGGGGAATCTTGGCAGCGTGTGGTTGATAGCCAGCGCTGTATTCGGGTAAGTGGTAAGCATAACGATCTCGAAGAGGTCGGCTACGATACCTATCATCACACACTTTTTGAGATGCTCGGCAACTGGTCGTTTGGCGACTATTTTAAGCGTGAGGCCATCCGCTGGGCATGGGAGCTGTTGGTTGATGAATGGGGATTAGAGCCGGATCGCCTGTATGCTACTGTTTTTGAAGGCGATGAGGAAGATGGGCTGCCGGTGGATCAGGAATCTATAGAACTTTGGGAAGAAGAAACCTCTATTGATCCGGATCATATTCTCAAATTTGATAAGAAAGATAACTTTTGGGAGATGGGAGAAACCGGTCCGTGTGGACCGTGCTCCGAAGTGCATGTGGATATTCGTCCTGATGAGGAGCGCAAAAAGAAAGATGGCGCGGAGCTCGTAAACATGGATGATCCGCGGGTGATGGAGATTTGGAACCTGGTATTTATCCAGTTTAATCGTCAGCCCGATGGATCGCTCGAAAAACTGCCTGCTCAGCATGTTGATACGGGGATGGGCTTTGAGCGCATGTGTGCCGTATTGCAGAGCAAAAAATCGAATTACGATACCGACCTGTTTACGCCGCTGCTCGACAAAATCGGGGAGCTGGCTGATGTTACCTATGGAGATGATGACGAGGTCGATATTGCCATGCGGGTAATTGCCGATCACATTCGTGCGGTGAGCTTTTCTATTGCGGATGGAGCATCGCCTGGTAACGAGGGACGTGGATTTGTGGTTCGTCGAATTTTGCGACGTGCTATTCGTTATGGCTGGGATAAGCTGGATTTGAAAAAGCCCTTTTTCTACAAGCTGGTACCAACACTGGCCGAGCAGTTTAAGGAGGTTTTTCCAGTGCTTATCAACCAGCAGGATTACGTGCAGAACGTAATTCAATCAGAAGAAAAGAGTTTTCTAAATACGTTGGGACAAGGTATTGAGCTGTTTGAGGAGATGATTGAAGGTAAAGATGAGCTATCTGGTGAAGAAGCTTTTAAACTGCACGATACCTACGGATTTCCTATCGATTTGACGCAGCTTATGGCTCGTGAACGTGGTGTGGCGGTTGATGAAGAAGGATTCAAGAAACGAATGAAAGAGCAAAAAGAACGCGCTCGTGCGGCAGGGTCATTTAAGGTTGATCAATCATCCCAAAAAGAGTGGACGACTATTACCGAAACCGACGACTTTGAGTTTGTGGGATACAATTCGCTGTCGGCATGGGGTAAAATAAAGATGCTCCGCAAAGAAGATGATCGCGGTGCTCTTATTCTGGATAAAACGCCATTCTATGCCGAAAGTGGGGGACAGGTTGCCGATACGGGTATAATTAGTAATGGTGATGAACATCTTCGCGTACTTGACGTGCAGAAATCTCCTGATGGATATATTCATATCGTGAATCATTTGCCCGAAGATCCCAGTGGAGAATGGGAGGCCATGGTCGATGGTGAACGACGCAGCGAAATTCGCAAACATCACTCGGCCACACACTTGGTGCATGCTGCGCTAAAGCAGGTGTTGGGCGATCATATTGCTCAGAAAGGTTCGCTGGTTGATGAAAGTCACCTGCGATTCGACTTTTCGCACTACGAGCAGATTACAAATAAGGAGCTTAGCCAGATTGAGGAAATCGTCAATGATCGCATTCAGCAGAATATCTCGAAGCAAGAAGATCGCGATGTTCCTATCGATGAAGCTAAAGAACGCGGGGCAACAATGCTCTTTGGTGAGAAATATGGCGATAAGGTTCGTGTTATTTCCTTTGATCCCGATTATTCCATGGAACTTTGTGGTGGTACACATGTGGAAGCAACGGGTGAAATTGGCTATTTCCGTTTTACAAGTGAGTCGTCAGCAGCGGCGGGCATCCGGCGCATTGAAGCCAAGGTTGGTAAAAGTGTGGATGAGTATCTGCGTCAGGAAAATGAACTGGTACAGCAAATTAAATCCGAAATTGGACAGAGCCAAGATCTGGTGCGTGATATCCATCAGCTTATTGAAGAACGCAGGGAGCTCGAAAAAGAATTGGAAGACCTGCGTAAGCAGCAAAGTGCTTCCAAACTGGATAATTTGATCCAATCCGGAACTGAAATTGACGGTGGAGTTAAGCTGGTGTTTGGTGAGATTCCCCATGCTGATATGGATTTGTTGAAGCAGCTTGGGTATGAATCTCTGGACAAGCAGAAAGAAAATACGGTGACGGTACTCGGAGCGAAAGACAATGAAGAAGGGAAGGTATATGTCATGGCTGCAGTAACGCAGGATCTAATTGAAGGTAAAAAGCTCATGGCCGGTTCGCTGGTCGGAGAGCTGGGACAGATGCTCGGCGGTGGCGGTGGCGGTCAGCCTAATTTGGCTACGGCCGGCGGTCGAAAGCCTGAAAAATTGAAGGAAATGTTTGATAAGCTTCCTTCAATTATCAGTGAGCATTTAGATTAAAGAGTTACCTGTAATCTTCCATAATTTTGGGTATATTTTCTAACCCATTTTAAGAATTTGAAATAACAACGTTGTAAAAGCCAATTAGCTGTAGAAAGACATTATGGCAAAAAAGAAAAAGAACGCTGAAGAAGTTTCGTTTACCCCAAAGGGCACGGGGATCCGCACAAACGGAGAAATTATCCGTAGTACGGAGTTACCTGATCCCACTGACAAGAAGCATGATGATTTAGGACTATCTGACGATGATGTCGTCGATATGTTTGATCAGATGTATTTGCAGCGCCGGTTCGAAGAGCGCGCCATGCAGATGTACCAAAAAGGAAAGTTTGGTGGATTCCTTCACCTATATATGGGACAGGAGGCGATTTCAACAGGAACAACCTATGCCTTGAATGATGATGATGATATTATTACCGCTTATCGTGATCACGGTTGGGGATTGGTCCGCGGCGTATCTCCCAAAGAGGGGATGGCTGAACTCTATGGAAAAGTGACTGGCTGCTCAAAAGGTAAAGGCGGATCGATGCACTTTGCCAACGTAGATGAACACTTTTGGGGCGGCTATGGTATTGTAGGTGGACATATTCCCCTTGGTGGTGGAATTTCTTTTGCCAATAAGTATAAGCAAAATGGACGGGTTACGGCCTGCTTCTTGGGTGATGGGGCTGTACCACAGGGTGCACTGCACGAGACTTTGAATATGAGTCAGAACTGGGGTTTGCCCTGCATTTATGCGGTAGAAAATAATGGATATGCCATGGGTACTGCGGTTCACCGTCACTCTACTGGTGAAATTGTAGACCGTGCGGATGGCTTCAATATGAAGAAGATGGTCATCAATGGTATGGATGTGCTCTCGGTTTATGAAAAGATGAAGGAAGTCGCCGAAGATGTCCGAGAAAATTCTGAGCCGTGGTTTGTAGAAATTCGCACCTATCGCTATCGCGGTCACTCTATGTCGGACCCTATGAAATATCGTACCAAGGACGAGCTTGAAGAATATGAGAAGCTTGATCCGGTAGAGCGTATTAAAAATTATTTACTAGATGAAGATATCATCGACGAGGATAAGGTTGAAGAAATTGAGAATGGTGTTGAGGAAACGGTGAAGGAGGCTATCGACTTTGCCGAGGAGAGTGACTTTCCAGAGAAAGAAGCGCTCTACGATCATATGTTTGCGGAAGATGATTACCCCTTCCATACTTGATCTTTGATTTCTGATAAATTACGAATCGACAATTTTTGAAATAATTATATAGAAATGGCTGAGTTACAATTCAGAGAAGCAATTCGGGCTGCAATTGAGGAAGAAATGGCCCAGGATGAAGATATTTTTGTAATGGGCGAAGAAGTCGCAGAATACGACGGAGCATATAAGGTAACAGAAGGTCTGCTCGATAAATTTGGGTCAAAGCGCATGATTGATACGCCTATTTCCGAGCTCGGCTTTGCTGGCATCGGGGTAGGAGCGGCAATGAATGGGCTGCGTCCCGTTGTTGAGTTTATGACTTTCAACTTTGCGGTGCTGGCAGCGGATCAAATTATTAACCATGCATCGAAAGCGCGTTATATGACCGGTGGTCAGGTAGAGATACCGATCGTTTTCCGTGGGCCTAATGCATCAGCAGGACAGTTAAGTGCTACGCACTCGGTTTCCTATGATTCGATGTATGCTCATTTCCCCGGATTAAAAGTGATTTATACCTCGGAGCCGGCCGACGCGAAAGGATTGCTCAAGTCGGCTATCCGTGATGATAACCCGGTACTCTTTATGGAGTCGGAGCAGATGTACGGAATGAAGGGTGAAGTCCCTGATGAGGATGATTTTACCATCCCAATTGGAAAAGCAAAGGTGAAGCGTGAAGGAAGTGACGTAACGGTTATTGCGCACGGTAAAATGTATCACGTTGCTACACAGGCGGCTGAACAACTGGCCAAAGAGGATGTGGACGTAGAAATTGTTGATCCCCGCACGGTTAAGCCGCTGGATATGGAAACGATTGTAAAATCAATCCGAAAAACAAACCGCTGTGTAATTGTTGATGAAGCGCATCCGTTTGGTGGATTGGCAGCCGAGGTTGGATATTTGATTCAGCGCGAAGCGTTTGATTATCTCGATGCCCCGGTACAGCGAGTGACCCTGCCGGATACCAATGCGCCCTTTGCTAAAAATCTGTTTGATGAGTGGTTGCCCAGTCCGGATCAGGTGATTGATGCCGTGAATACTGTTACTTATCGCAAGTAATTTAAACTTATAAATATAGATATTTACTATGGCAGTTAAGGTTGAAATGCCCAAGCTAAGCGATACGATGGAAGAAGGCGTTATCGCTACGTGGAATGTTGAAGAAGGAGATTCGGTAGAATCTGGCGATGTTATTGCCGAGGTGGAAACCGATAAGGCAACGATGGAGGTTGAGGTTTTTGACGCCGGAACGATATTAAAGGTTCTGGCAGAAGAAGGAGATTCCGTACCGCTCGGGGGATTAATTGCCGTGATCGGTGAAGAAGGCGAAGATATTAGTGATATTTTGGAGGAAGCAAAATCAGCCGGAGGATCTAAGTCTGATACTTCTGATAAGGAAGCTGATGATTCGGCCGATAAGGAAGAGGAGGAAAGTTTTGATCCTGTGTTTGGCGATTTGGAAGACAATGGAAATGGTCAAGCCGGTGATGGACGTATTAAAGCATCTCCATTGGCACGAAATATGGCTAAAGAAGAGGGTATTGACCTTGCAAACGTCAAGGGTAGCGGTCCCAACGGACGTATCATTAAGCGTGATATAGAAAGCTACGAGCCTTCCAAGAAACCGGCCGCCGCTGCACCTGCAGCAACGGTATCGCGTGAGGATAAAGAGCATCGCGTATCACAGATGCGTAAAACCATTGCTCGACGACTTTCTGAGAGTAAATTCAGTAGCCCGCATTTTTACGAAACGATCGATATTGATATGAGTGCGGTATGGGATGCCCGTAAGCAACTTAATGAGATTAGCGAAAGCAAGATTAGCTTTAATGATATTGTCGTTAAGGCATGTGCTACGGCACTGCGTCAGCACCCAGAAGTAAACAGCTCTTGGCATGATGACAAAATTGTTGAGCACGGTAACGTAAATGTTGCTGTTGCGGTGGGTATTGATGAAGGATTGCTAACACCAGTTATCAATAATACCGATCAAAAAGGCTTGCAACAGATTGCAGCTGAAAGCAAAGAGCTGATTGATAAAGCGCAGAACCGAGATTTACAGCCCGAAGAGATGGAGGGCAGTACCTTTACGGTTAGCAATCTTGGTATGTTCGGAATTGAGGAATTTACTGCAATTATTAATCCGCCGAATGCATGTATTCTAGCAGTGGGTGCTATTCGAGAAGTACCCGTGGTTGAAGATGGGGAAGTGGTGCCTGGCAAGCGGATGAAAGTTACACTTTCCAGCGATCATCGTATCGTGGATGGTGTAGTTGCAGCTAAGTTTCTAAATACGTTGAAGAGTATGCTTGAGAATCCATTGGGATTAGTGTTGTAAGTCATTTAAACCCAATTTTGAATTTATATTAAGCCCTGAATCCAAAGGTTCGGGGCTTTTTTATTAGCCATTCTCCTCCCTTTTTATACTTAATTCATCGTTTAGAACTATGAACTTTTGAGTCAAACGGCTTAAAAATTCCCGCTTCACATTCTTATTCTTTTTAATAATCTCTCCCATCTAAAATTCTAACAATTGTAAAAACCCCTTTGTATGGTTTAAACAGTTATTTTAATATTAAGAGTATCTAATAAACATTAGAAATTATTAATGTTAAAATATTTTAATATATTGATCACAGAATCAATCAGTAAAACAACTTGCTGTGATCAAGAAAGCCTACATATTGATCTTTTTGTTAACCGGTCTCTTCTACCAGATGACTTTTGCGCAGGGTTCTTCTCAGGCAACAATGCGTGTAAGTGTTACGGTTGTTAGTGGTTCCAGCGTTAATGTTGATAAGCCAGAACTTGTGCTTTTATCTAATAGTGAAAAGTCTGATTTGGGAACGGTTAATTTTAAAGGAATTAATGAAGGGGATGTTTTTATTAATAATTCCAGTAAAATTTTACTGACTGATAAGGACGGCAATCAGGTAACGATGAATATCGAGAGTAATAAAAAGCAAGAGAAGGGAGCTAACAGTATTCAGTTTGAAGGAAGTTCTAAAGGGCAGCTAATGAGTAGCGTCTACCAGGGAGAGCTTACCACATCTATTGAATATTTCTAAGAACTTCTTCCCAATCACTATCTAGGGAAAAACTAACAGGTTTACCATAAATAGTTAATTGGCTCATCTTAGCAAAAATTATTCTGATTCTTCAATAAGAATGACAATTGGGTGACCGATAGTTGAAACTTTGGAAAGTTTCTTCTGCAAGATTTGGGCTTCAGTCCAGGAGCTGACGTTTTCAAAAAGAATCCGATCTTCTTTGGGTCTCGTTAAATTTGTGTCAGTATTTCCATCCATAACAGAAGAAATAAAGGCCTGTTCTGAGTCATTGGTTACCCCTTCAATTTCAATCTGATACGTAAACTCCATGGCTCGGCGCTGGGATTTATTTACTGATGCAGGGGTATCATCAAACGTATTTACAAACGCATCATTAAAAGGAAAAGAGGTTTTACGAACATCAGCTAGCAATGATTGTATGGATTCCGCTGAAGCGTTTTCTTGATCAATATAGACCTCATGGAGCTGTTTCTCAGTATTATAGGATACTGCTATTTTTTGGTTAAGCGTAGACTCTGCTTGATTAGCAAACAATTGAGCAGCATTTTGACTACTGAATGCCCCAATTTGAATATGCTGATTGTTGTTGATGAAAGCATTGGAGAACGAATATTGACTGCGTATACGTGCCAAAACTTCGTTTCGTTCCTGCGCAGAATCAAAGCGTTTGTTGAGATAAACTTTATAAAGGTCAGAATTATTATTGTAGGTAACAGCTGTTTCTTGCGATAATTTTTGTGCAGAACTGTTGGCAAAGCTTTGGGCACGTTCTTTGGTACTAAATGCCCCAATCTGGATGAATTTACCTTTAGCGGTAGTCGATTTTTTATCACCGTTTGTGAGCACAACAAGGGCGGCCTGTTTATATTGGCTGCTATGGTAAGAGAGGACTGTTTCTACCGCCTTGTTACGATTTTTAATAGGGACGCTGCGAATTCCGTATAAATTTGTGTTGGTATTAAAAACTACTGAGAAAGATCCCCCAAGATTTTTGGCGGCTTCCAGAGCAATACGCTTCGCTTTTTTTTCTGTTTTAAAACTGGCAAGTTGGATTTTATAAAATAAATTTTGATCGGTACTGTCTTCTACGGATTGCTGTGTTTCAATTTGTTCTTTTGATATTGGTTCGGGTTCATCCAGCGAGGTAGTATCTCTTTGTGGAGTTACAACAAAATTAAGTCCTTCGATAAAATCACCTTCGGCAAGGGATTTTACTTCAATATCCATAGTGTCAGGTTCGACCTGAGCTTGCAAAAAATCTAATTGGTTAGGATCGATAAACAGCTGATATTTGCCTGGTGGTATCTCATAGGTATAAAAGGACCCATCAGAGAAGGTGCGTAGTTCTTTACTAAAAGGTTCTCGTTTTGATTCATTGTCATAATTAGACTCTAGATATAGGCGTACACCGCTTAATCCTTCCAGTTCTTGGCCACGTTTGCGATCGATCCGGCCCGAAATAACTCCCGAGAGGTAAAATGGAATCTCTATAGTTTTATATTGATTGGGATCGGTAATCATCGAAAAGTTTTCGACATCGGGAACCAAGAGCGGATTACTTAAGGCTCCCTTGTTTATTTCAAGATCATAACGGTAGTAGGGCAAAAGTTGAGAAATGTAATTAATGCCATCGTTTACCTTTGTTTGGCCGCCGGCCCGATTCATACGAACAGCAGGATCAGTAATCACATCATCGGTACTGTCCTGATATTCACCATCATTATTATTATCCACAAATAAGCGAACGGCAGCTCCGGCTTGTCCAACTTGTTGGCGATTGTTTAATAATAGTTGATCGCCATAAGGGTCGTAACCAATTGATCCGCGCAGGCTTTGGTTAAAGGTCATTTCTGAACCGGTAGTGCGAGCAGAGGTATTACTACGCACTTTATTGAAGTCCACGGTCACGTTGAGGCTTAACGAATTAAATCGACCTAGAAAATTACGTCCATAAGTTAACTGTAGTCGTCCCGTTTGAAAGAGATCTCTGGA
>JBEPWP010000056.1:0-9003 GCA_041642355.1 Fodinibius sp.
AATATTGGTCCCAAAGGTTTTACCGGTGAAAAATATGGTGGTTGTACCTATTGGGATACGGAGGCGTATTGCCTGCCGTTTTATTTGAATACGGCACCTGATAAAGTTGCTCGTCAGTTGCTGTTATACCGCTATAATCATTTGCCCAAAGCGATTGAAAACGCGGAAAAGCTTGGTTTTACTGATGGCGCAGCTCTATATCCCATGGTAACGATGAATGGAGAAGAGTGCCATAACGAGTGGGAAATTACTTTCGAGGAAGTCCACCGGAATGGAGCTATTGCATATGCTATTTACAACTATATCCGTCATACCGGTGATGAGTCATATCTCAAAGACGCGGGGCTGGAAGTACTGATTGCAATCTCCCGATTCTGGAGCCAGCGATTCAACTTTTCTGAAAAACGCCAGCAGTATGTAATGCTGGGCGTTACGGGACCAAATGAATACGAAAATAACATCAACAACAATTGGTATACCTCCTATATTGCTTGCTGGTGCATGCGATACACCATGGAAGCTATTGAGAAAGTGCGCGATGAGGCTCCGGAGGCTTTTGAGGGTATTCAGGAGAAAACAAATTATGATGATGCCGAAACCCAGCGCTGGAAAGATATCTTAGATCGGGTATATCTTGGTGAAAATGAGGATCTTGGTATTTTCTTGCAGCAGGATAATTACCTTGATAAGGAGCAGCGTACTGTTAGTGAGCTGGATGAAAGCGAGCGGCCTATAAATCAGTACTGGTCGTGGGATCGTATCCTGCGTTCCTGCTTCATCAAACAGGGTGATGTTGTGCAGGGACTATACTTTTTTGAGGATCATTTTGATGAGGACACTATCCGCCGCAATTTTGATTTCTATGAGCCGCGAACGGTTCACGAGTCCTCACTTTCACCTTGTATTCACGCTATAATCGCTTCAAAGTTGGGATATAATGACAAGGCGTATCAGCTGTATCTACGGACGGCACGACTTGATTTGGATGATTATAACAAGGAAGTGCATCAGGGTTTACACATCACCAGTATGGCTGGTACGTGGATGTCGATCGTAGAAGGGTTTGCCGGAAAGCGAGCCAAGGATGGCAAACTCCATTTTACCCCTTCGCTACCCAAAGAGTGGGATGCATATTCGTTTAAAATATTGCATAACGGTAACCGATTGAAAATACGTGTTGAGCCCGGACAGGTAACGGTTAGCTGTGAAAAAGGAAAGGGCACGACCTTCTATGTTTTTGATAAAGAACACCATATTTCGGCCAGTGAAAAGGTTGAAATAGCAGCTCCTGCATTGACCCAATAATGAATTTAATGACTAACTAAATCACCAATAAGATGAAATATCGTTCCTTTCACACTATCAAAGTATTATCATTTGTACTACTTTTTTCCGTTTCCATTTTCACATTGGGATGTAACGGAAATAATGCTGATGCCCAGCAACAACCTGATCCACAGGAGCATATTGAGCACCCCGAGTGGTCGAAAAGTGCCAACATGTACGAAGTTAATATTCGTCAATTTACCGAAGAAGGTACATTCAAAGCTTTTCAAGAACATCTGCCGCGCTTAAAAGAGATGGGCGTTGATATCCTTTGGCTGATGCCGATTCATCCTATTGGTGAAGAGAAGCGCAAAGGGGAGCTGGGCAGCTATTATTCTATCAAGGATTATACCGCTGTAAACCCAAACTTTGGGACAATGGAGGAGTTTAAGGAGCTTGTTGAAGCCGCCCATGAACACGATATGAAGCTGTTTCTGGATTGGGTGCCGAATCATACGGCTTGGGATCACCCGTGGACCGAAGAGCATCCCGAATATTATATGAAGGATTCAACCGGTGCTATTACGCACGAGGCCGACTGGACTGATATCGCTCAATTGAACTACGAAAACAAAGAGCTCTGGGACAAAATGATCCAGAAAATGAAGTTCTGGATTGAAGAGACTAATATTGACGGCTATCGCGTAGATCATGCTGGACATGATATTCCACTCGCATTTTGGAAGGAAGCGATTCCAGAGACTAACAAGGCAAAAGAGGATTTTTTCTGGCTTGCTGAATGGAATACGCCGGACATGCATCCCTGGTTTGATGCAACTTATACCTGGGAGTTTTTCCACTTGATTACCGATATCGCTGCCGGTGATGCCCCGGTTGAGGAAATTACTGAACAAATGGAAAAAGATGAGGAACGCTTTCCCGATCATGCATATCGTCTATATTTTACATCAAATCACGATGAAAACTCTTGGAAAGGAACCGATGAAGAGTTATACGGTGATAACTTTGAGAACTTTGCAGTGTTGACGGCTACCATTGACGGCATGCCGCTGGTATATAACGGACAGGAAACGGCGCTGGATAAACGACTGGAGTTTTTCCAGAAAGATCCCATCGAATGGGGAGGAGAAGAATATGTTGATTTCTACCGCACGCTGTTTGAACTGAAGGATAAAAACGAAGCGCTCTGGAACGGTCAATATGGAGGCGAATTTGTTGCAGTTCCAACCGAATCATCCGGACAAGCATATGCCTACAAACGTGTTAAAGGAGAGCATGAGGTTTTTGTAGTACTCAACTTTGCAGATAGTGAGCAAGCAATTTCTTTCCCTGAATTAGAGGGAGAAACAGCGTACACGGATGTATTTGGCGATGATAAGGTAACGGTCTCTGCAGATGGTATATCACTTGAAGCGAATAGTTACCTGGTACTCGAAAAATAGTTTATTGATGATACGTTAATTTGATATGCAAATTATGATGCTATGAATAAGAAAAATGAAAAGCCTAAACTTAGTTTTTGGGATATTTGGAACATGAGCTTTGGCTTTTTGGGGATACAGTTTGGGTTTGCTCTTCAAAATGCCAATGTCAGTCGTATCTTTGAAACGCTTGGTGCAAGTGTTGATAATATCCCTATTCTTTGGATTGCCGCTCCCGTAACGGGCTTAGTGATACAGCCGATTATTGGTCACCTAAGCGATCGCACCTGGAATAGACTGGGACGTCGAAGACCCTACTTTCTATTTGGTGCTATTTTTGCTTCTATAGCTTTGATCATCATGCCCAATTCACCCGTTCTCTGGGTGGCGGCCGGTATGCTCTGGATTATGGATGCTTCCATAAATATCTCGATGGAACCTTTTCGTGCCTTTGTAGGAGATATGCTTCCCGCCGAGCAGCATACCAAGGGCTTTGCCATGCAGACCTTCTTCATTGGTACGGGTGCGGTTATTGCCTCAGCCTTGCCTTACATTATGACCAACTGGATAGGGCTGGCAAATACTGCAGCAGCTGGAGAAATCCCTCCTGCTGTTAAATGGTCGTTTTATATTGGGGGAGTTACCTTTTTGGGCTCGGTACTGTGGACGGTCTTTAAAACGGAAGAGTATCCACCGGAAGAGCTGGAGCGGTATTCGAAAAATGAACCTGGAGAAGGTTCGTTAATAGACGCCGCCAAAAAAGGAGAAGTTGATACGGGCAATGCCAAACGTAAATATACTGTTGGAAGTATCTTGTTCGCTGTTGGACTTGCATTAACCTATTACATATATGGAGCTAATTTTGAGCAAGAGCTCTATATTTTTAGTATAGGCATAGCAGTATTTGGGTTGGTTATGTTAGTGGCCGGCTTTATGCAAAAGGCACTCGATAAAGATCAGCATGGACTGGTAGTAGTGGTATCAGATTTCCTGAGTATGCCCAAGACCATGGTACAGCTCTCGGCAGTGCAGTTCTTTTCGTGGTTTGCTCTTTTTGCTATGTGGATCTATACCACGGCTGCGGTTACATCTCATGTCTATGGAACCAGCGATACCACTTCGGCCTTGTACAACGAAGGGGCCGACTGGGTGGGGATATTATTTGCAATCTATAACGGATTTGCTGCTTTAATTGCTTTTGCATTGCCGTATTTCGCAAAGTTAACAAGCCGTAAAATAGTTCATGCTGTTTCCCTGCTCATCGGTGGTGTTAGCTTGGCTAGTATCTACCTGATCAGTGATCCAATGATGCTTATTCTACCGATGTTAGGCATTGGTGTTGCATGGGGAAGTATTTTAGCCATGCCTTATGCGATATTGTCGGGCGCCATTCCCTCTAAGAAGATGGGCGTTTATATGGGGCTATTCAATTTCTTTATTGTGATTCCCCAGATTGTTGCCGCCAGTATATTAGGGACCATGCTCCGAAACCTCTTTAACGGCGAAGCCATCTTTGCACTCATTGCAGGAGGGGGAGCAATGGCATTTGCTGCTCTCATGATGATTTTTGTGGATGATAAAGCCGCCCAGGAGATGAACGACCCCAAAGGGGCAGAACCGGCAGAATAGTAATGATTATGATATCTACCCGATGGCTGGGATGGCCAATGGGTCGAAACTATTGAGCTTTACACCATTTAACTGGAAGTTTTATCTCATTTCTGGTTCCATTCCTCCGGTGCAGAACCAAACACAATTCTGCGGCAGAGCACTGGAATGAGAGATGCTTGCCTGAACTCTATTCGTTACGCAGCGGAGCTACGTAACGAGATTAAGGGCTTTATAACGAGTATAATTCTATCCAACTCTTATCTGTTTCTGCCGCTCTGATATTGAAACAGGAAATCCCATCCGATGGCTGAGTTTGCCATCGAATGAATAAAAAGACAACTCATCTGATTCCGTACCTCTGGTGCGGAACTGAAAGCATTACGGACAAGAGCCCTGGAATATGAGCATAAATGACTGGCACTTTTAAAGCGCCGGGCATTGTTATTTCAAGACTTTTGTAAGGATTCCCGTTCATAACGCTCTTACTATATAGGTAATGCCTGTTGGCATCAAGAGAAATTATCTCAACCTAAATAAAATCCAACTATGTCTTTACAATATCATCTGATACCTAATCATATGCATCCCAATTCGGATACTTTTATGGCTGTTAGTTCAAATAGCCTAAATTTTACCCTCGATGATGTGTTTGATCGTATGGTTAGAGAAGGATCTTCCATCACCAAGGCTGAAGCCTTGGCTGTATTTGAAGAAATATCGCAACATGTTATAAAAATAGTGAAAGAAGGAAATTCTGTAACAACCCCTTTGGTAAATATTAGTTCAAGTGTAAAGGGTACGTTTGATAATAGGGAGGAGCACTTTAATTCCAATAAACACCGGGTACGTATTACCATTGCAGCCGGTAAACGATTAGCTAAAGCTACTTCTGAGATTAATCCCCAAAAAACCAGGAGCAAAAAGCGTCAACCCGATATTACCTATTTTAAGGATATTGAATCTGAAACAACCAATAAAACTATTACCCCCAACAGTCCCGCACGCATTACTGGATCATTACTCAAGTTTGATGAGGATGTTCCCGATCAAGGTATCTTTTTTATTGATGCCGACAGCGGTCAAGAAATAAAGGTAGACTCACCGATAAAGAATATGCCTTCGGAGCATATCTTTATGAATCCCGACTTACCGACTGGTACTTATAGAGTCGAAATACGCTCAATCGTCTATAATACATCGAACATTCGTAAAGGGACACTCAACGATTCATTGAGGGTGGAATAACCTATCAAATAAAGCTTAGTGATATTTTCTTAGGGATATACATGCCTTATAAGCAGGGGATCGTATATCTAACAAACCATGTCATATAATCTAACGTGGTATGTCAGCTTCTATAACCCACTATGTTATAGGTTTTGACGTAGTATGTCAGGTAGTATGATGTACCATGTCAGGATGTAGATCCCTTGGGCATATATACTATATTATTGTAGGATGGGAGGAAGATGTTTTACTCTTAACCCAACGCTCGGCTGAGAATAATTAGATTTAGAATGATCCCCAGAGTAGATAACCGGAATGAGATAAAGAATGGAGCAATGGAATAAGAGGAAATTCCATCCGATGGCTGAATTTGCCCTCGGATGAATAAAAAGACAACTCATCTGGTTCCGCACCTCTGGTGCAAAACCGAAATTATTTGGGAGTAGGGCATGTAAGTGAGATATGGTTATTCTGATTCCGGTCGTTACGCAGCGGAGCTACGTAACGAGATTTAATAAGGTAATCCCATCCAACTGCTAGGTTTGACAGTCGGATGGATCTATAATGATACCTCATCTGTTTCCGTTGCTCTGCTGCGGAAACAAGGAGCATAAGAGGTCACTTGAGCCAGGGATATAAGTTGATGCCAAATACAAATGCCCCGCACTTTAACGTGCAGGGCATTGTAAATAAGGCTATTATTTGCAGTAACTCTTATTTCAATTCCAGGATTAATACCGAACGAGCAGGAATCTCGAGGTTATCTAGCTCGTACGTTTGATCGGTAATAACGTCTGTTCCCTTGCTGAATCCATCCAATCGCTCGTAGTAGTAATCGGTATCTATTGCTTTGGCGTTATCGGCTTTGTTAAAGGCTACCATCACCGATTTTTCTTCGTTATACCGGAAGTAAATATATGCGCCGTCGTGCTTGGGAGCATACTGCATAAGTTCCCCGTCATGGATAACGGGATTATCTTTTCGCCAGTTGACCAACTTTTTAACAAACAACCGTGCTTCCTGCTGTTTGTCGGACAATCCTTTGCCGGTAAAACCATTGTTAGTGTCTCCTTCCCATCCGCCGGGAAAGTCTTCGCGAATCTGTCCGTGGTCTTGACCTTTTTCATTACTCATCAGCAGCTCCGTGCCGTAGTAGAACTGGGGGATGCCACGCATAGTCATGATGTAGGCTAATCCCATCTTGTACAAGTCCAAGTCTTTATTTACCTGCCGGTAAAAGCGATCCATATCGTGATTGTCGGGGAAGATGACCAGGTTTGACGGATCCGGATAAGCATAGTCAAGAGTAAGGGTCTCGTATACATTGATAAAGCCCTCATCCCAGCTTTCTTCGGCCGTTAGCGACTCAATGAGGGAAACCTGCAGCGGGAAGTCCATCAGGCTGGACAGGCAGGAGCTGAAGTTGTCGGGCTGGTTACTGCCACGCTGCCACTTTGAAAGAATAAGTGGATCAACGCCCCATTCTTCGCCTACAATATTAAAGTTGGGATACTCCTCCATAATACGACACGTCCATTCAGCCATAAATTCCTGTCCCGCGTAAGGGTGTGTATCGTGACGAATGCCATCGAGCCCGGCGTATTCAATCCACCACAGGCTGTTATAGATCAGGTAATCGGCCAGCAGGGGATTGCTTTGGTTCAGGTCCGGCATCGTTTTAACAAACCATCCATTGGTAAAGCGTTTCTTATCAATATCCGAGGCATAGGGGTCATGCATAGTGGTTCTGCGGTGGTTAGTCTCCTGATATTCATCGGGATAGTGTACCCAGTCGTCGGTAGGTAGGTCGTCCATCCACCAGTGATTGGAGCCCGAATGGTTCATGATCATATCCATGATCAACTTGATGCCGCGTTTTTCAGCTTCTTGGCTCATCTTCTTATACAGTTCGTTGCTACCGAATCGGGGATCAACCTTGTAATAATCGGTAGTGGCGTAACCGTGGTAGGAAGCTTCTTCCATGGCATTTTCTTTGATAGGATTGAGCCAAAGCGCTGTAAAGCCCATCTCTTCGATGTAGTCGAGATGATCGATGATACCCTGAATATCTCCACCGTGACGTCCATAGTCATCATCCCGATCGAGGGAGTCTCGGTATCCCGCTACGCTGTCGTTATTGGGGTTACCATTGGCAAAGCGATCTGGGGTAATAAGGTAGATGGCATCCGAGGAGTTAAAGCCCTGGCGCTGGGCAGAGTTTTGCTCTCGCTGTTTTAACTCATACTCGTAACGGAGTTCCTGATCCCCATCATTAGAAAGAGTAATATCAAAGAATCCAGGCTGAGTATCTTTAGAGATATTCAGATAGACAAACAGGTAGTTGGCATTTTCTACTTTTTGGATGCGTTTGATGGTAACGCCCTCGTAATCGACAGAAGGAGAGAGGTTGCCTACATCATCTCCATAAATCATGAGCTGGAACTCGGGATTCTCCATCCCTACCCACCAGTGCAGGGGTTCCACACGGTCAATTTCATAATCTTGGGCATGGATAGATCCAAATAAAAAGAGTGAGACAAATAATGAAAGAAATAAAGAGCGAATTGAGCATTTCATAATGATGCCGGATAAATTGATTAGTTTATTTTAGTAAAAAGATCATCTGTTAGAAAGTCCACAGTACCTCTGCGACGGTATTAAAAGAGTTTTATTATTTATGGATGGTCAGGTGGATTTGAAAAAGGAGTGATTTCGAGCTGGGAGGAGGTGCTACTTTCGTTGTCGTTGTTGTCAATAGCTGTTAGACGATAGTAGTAGGTTGTTCCATTATCCAAGCCCGTGTCGGTAAAATCAGCGGATGGTATCAATTCAGCACCATTGACGGGGTCCATTTCTGAGATGCCTGAAAACGTATCGGTAGAGCGATAGAGGTTATAACCCGCAAGATCGCTTTCTGAGTTACTATCCCAGCTTAATACTATTTCCTGGTCTCCGGATGTCCCATTCAAATTTGCCGGAGCCGCGGGGGTGTTATTATCAGTTTCATCGCCAGGTCCGGTAGAAGATCCTCCACAAGATGCAAGGAACAGGAACCCAATGAGGAGTATTGACTGTACAAATAGCAGATACGTACGTTTCATAGTCAGTTATTCTATTTTATTAATGTCATCTTTTGAACAAAACGTTGTTTCCCAATTTCAAATACGGCAAAATACATACCGCTGGCACGCTGACTTCCATCAAATGTAACCGTGTGTATACCAGCTTGACGAACTTCATTGTTTATTAGCGTGCTTACTTTCTGTCCAAGGAGGTTAAAAACCTGAACTCGTACTTCTGCTTGTTCCGGCAGCGAGAATCGCAGGGTCGTGGAGGGATTAAAGGGATTGGGATAGTTCGGTTTTATTTTAACCTCCTTGGGTAAAAATTCTTCCTGCTGGTTCTTAATATAGCGGGTATCTCCAACTACCAGTACCATTGAGGTTTCTTCTTTTTC
>JBEPWP010000057.1:0-8941 GCA_041642355.1 Fodinibius sp.
CCACCAAAATAACATCCGAGTCCTGCTTACTTTTCCCTCTCTTTTTTTGTACCATACGCGATTCCCTAAAATCGGAATTTTTCCTTTTACGAAGCATAGTATTCTTAGATGTTCGCTTATTTAAAAGTAGAAAAGTACAACCTGCGTAAAGAAGCTGGAATCACGCTTAAAATCGGCCTGCCAGTGATTGTCGCACAGCTGCTGCAGATGTCAATGAACTTTGTAGATACGATAATGGCAGGAAATCTTTCCGCACAAGATTTAGCTGCTGTGGCCGTAGGTGGCGCTGTCTTTAATCCCTTTATGATGCTGGCCGCGGGCACCCTTATGGCCCTCACGCCTGTTGTAGCGCAGCATGTGGGGGGACGAAATTTTGAAGAAATAGGAGTTAATGTCCGCCAAGGTCTCTGGCTCTCGCTTTTCCTTGCCATTCCCATTTTTTTTCTGATTCGCAATCTCGAGTTTGTGATGCACTTCCTTGATGTTACGCCCGAAATCATTCCATTGTCCCAGGGTTATCTCGATGCTATTTCGTGGGGAATCTTTGGTGTTTGCGGATACATGGCCCTCCGTTTCTTCAACGAAGGAATGTCGGCTACACGACCGGCTATGTATTTCGCGCTGATTGGTGTCTTTGTAAATGTTGGAGCCAATTACGTGCTAATGTATGGCAAGTTGGGCTTCCCGGAACTTGGTGCTGTCGGCTGCGGTTATGCTTCTTCAATAGTGGGATTTGTAATGTTTTTAGGAATGCTTCTCTTTACCATGAAACATAAACCCTACGACCGCTTCGAAATATTTTCAAAATGGAGACTTCCCGAATGGAAATACCTTAAAGAATTGTTGCTGGTAGGTATCCCCATCGGACTCAGCTCCACCATGGAGGTTACCATGTTTGCCCTTGTCAGTCTGTTGATGGGATCACTTAGTGCAGTTGCTGTAGCCGGGCATCAGGTTGCTATTAACTTTTCGGCAATGACCTTTATGGTACCCTTTGGACTTTCAACAGCAATAACCACCCGCGTTGGTAATGCTATTGGCAAGGACTTAATGAGTGAAGCGCGCCGCCGCGGATATCTTGGTATTACTATGGCCACCTTTTTTATGAGCATTACGGCCGTCATCATGTACCTGTTTCCCGAACTTATTACCAGCATGTACACGCAAGATCCCGAAGTCCAGCATGTTGCTGTAAGCCTATTGTATATGGCTGCTATTTTTCAGATTTCTGACGGCCTACAAGTAAGCGGATACGGTGCTTTACGCGGTCTCAAAGATACCACCATTCCTATGATCGTCAATTTTATTGCCTATTGGATGGTGGGCCTTCCACTCGGATATTATCTTGGTATTATCCAAAATATCGGGCCGCAAGGACTTTGGATGGGACTTATAGCCGGCCTTACCATTGCCGCAATTTTGCATAATATTCGGTTTTATCGGCTTACCAAAAAATAAGGCATCTTCCCCATCCCAAAACCAATTTTATTGGGTATTACCTACTTTATAACGGAAGAAAGTAATACGAACTGTGAAAAACGGATACAAAAATTAGGAATTCGGAATTTTTACCACAAAATTAGGGTATTATAGAGTACCATTTATAATCTTCTAATTTAATAACAGATGTCAGCTTATATCCACAATATTTCTACCGTGGTTCCCGAACGGTCGTATGAGCAAGCTTTTTTACGCGACCGGATGAAAGAATACATCAGTGATAAAGAAATTACGAAGCGTATTATTCATCGTATTTATTCCAAATCGGGGATCAATAAGCGACATACCGTAATCCCAGATTTTAATGCCAACGGTGATCCGCGGTTTTTCTTTCAAAAAGATGGTAGCCTACGTGCACCTTCTACCGGTGCACGCAACGAACTTTACATCCAGAAAGCCAAGGAACTTTTTGTTGAAACTGCTCGTCGGACTATTGCAGAAAATCCATCCGTAAGTCGGGATGCAATTACACACGTTATTACCGTTTCTTGTACGGGATTTTTTGCCCCAGAACCTGCATTCGAAATCATTCAAAAATTGGGATTGCCAACCTCTACCCAACGTTTTCATCTGGGTTTCATGGGATGTTTTGCTGCCTTTCCGGCTATGAAAATGGCCAAATCATTTTGCAATTCTCATCCAAATGCTAACGTGCTAATCGTTTGCTTGGAATTATGCAGCATTCATCTACAACCATCAGAAGCAACAGACAATCTAATATCTGCCTCCGTTTTTGCCGACGGTGCAGCCGGAGTAATCATCAGTAAAGAAAAACCGCAATCTACCAACAGTTTTAAACTCACACAATTTGCCACTGCTATTGCGCAGGAAAGTGAAAAGGATATGGCATGGACGATTGGGGATACAGGTTTTGATATGGTCTTATCAACGTACGTTCCCGATATTATCAAAGCCAATCTCAAAGAGTCGATTACCCCGTTATTAACAGATTATCAACTGACTATTGACGATATCAATCACTGGGCCCTGCACCCCGGTGGTCGTGCAATCCTCGATAAAGTACAAAACAGTTTTAATCTTTCTGGCGAACAACTATCGCCATCCCGGAAAGTACTTGCTGATTACGGAAACATGAGTAGTGCCACCATTTTATTTGTTCTGCAAGAACTACTAAATCGTCCATCTACAAAGGAGACTGAATCTGTGTTGGCGATGGCTTTTGGGCCAGGGTTAACAATTGAAAGTGGATTGCTCCAAAAAAACCAGCCGAGTTAATGCCCCTGTTTTTATCCCAGCGAGATACTAAAAGTCGTGAACGTATGGATGAACCGAATTGTGATCCGGATGAACTCCATAACACTTACCGTCAATTTGGCCGAGTCAACAACTGGATTGCCCGATGGGATGACATTTACAAATCAAAAATACGTCCTCATCTTCAAATGAATACTCGGTGTTCGCTTCTGGATATAGGGTTTGGTGGTGGAGATATTCCTATAAAACTAGCACAGTGGGCCAAAAAAGATGGATTCAACCTTTCTATAACGGCCATTGATCCCGATCCGCGAGCCATAGCATTTGTTCAAACACTTGAACCGCCTTCAAATATTGAATTTATGCAATGTGAACTCTCTGAATTAGATCCAGAATTTCAGCAATTCGACTTCGTTCTTTCAAACCATCTGATCCATCACTTGGATGAAGAAAAACTTCTATCCATGCTGCAAAAAGCAAAAAGGTTGAGCTCAAAATCGATCATTTTTAACGATCTTCGTCGAAGTGATTGGGCATATTTCGTTTTCAATATTTTCTCGCGCCCAATTTTTCGCAGCTCGTTCATTACTGAAGATGGCCTAATCTCTATCAAGCGAAGCTACACCAAAATAGAATTGCAAGAGATTGTACCACAGAGTTGGACAGTTCATCCCCTCTTCCCTTTTCGACTATTGTTAACGTACGACCATGCATAATTTTTCGGAATCATATCAAGTAACCATTGTTGGCGGCGGACCGGTAGGACTTTATTTGGGCTTGTGCCTTGAACAGGCAGGTATTTCATACGTTATTCTTGAAAAAAGATCCTCACCTCGTCCCGGCTCTCGATCGCTGGGCATTCATCCGGTATCACTAGAACTCTTTAAAGAATTAGGCATTGCCAACAAGTTCATCCAAAATGGGTTGAAAATTTCGGAAGGACATGCTTTTACGAATAATAAGAAACTGGGCACCCTTTCTTTTGAAAATTGTCCCAAGCCATTCAATTTTATTTTAGCACTTCCACAGTATCGCACTGAACTGCTACTTGAACAAGCCTTAACCGACCAAAATCCTGACCGCCTGAAACGTGGTACAAAGGTAAGCTCCATTACAGAACACAACCAAAAAGTAGCAATTACTTTTGAACAAAATGGAAAAAAACATTCCGTTCAATCAGAATATGTGGTAGGCTGTGATGGTAAAAACAGCTTTGTTCGCAGTCAGGCGGGAATATCGTTCAAGGGACGACCCTATCCCGACACCTATATCATGGGGGATTTTAAAGACAACACCAACTTAGGTTCTGATGCCGCTATTTTTCTGTGCAAAGAAGGATTGATAGAATCGTTTCCTTTACCTGGTGCTCAACGAAGATGGGTTGTCAAAACATCGGATTATATAGAAAATGTATCCATACCGCAGTTAACATCTCGAATTTTGCAAAGAATTAGGTATTCCATAACCAACACTAAACCCACGAATCTCACCAGTTTTGGTGTGCAGAAACTTGTTGCGCAACCTTTGGTCAAAGACCGAGTTATATTGGTTGGCGATGCCGCTCATGTCATAAGTCCTATAGGCGGACAGGGAATGAATTTGGGTTGGATCGATGCACGAGATTTGGCAGATACACTAAAACAAATTTTTGTGAATAAACCTCAATCACAAGTAATCCTAAACCAATACCAAAAGCGGAGAAGACATACTGTACGAAATGCAATTCGCCGAACAGAGATCAATATGAAATTAGGTCGAGCGAGGAATAATCCTTATTGGCGAAACCAACTTGTGAGTTTGATGCTTAAATGGCCAATATCCAATATCATGGCCAATATTTTTACAATGCGCGGCATCACGCGATGGCCAATTTAAAGAATAGACAACTTATTTATCAAAACGAATTATGAAGGTGGTCCCATCTTCATGTTGGATATCAATATCTGCTTCGAGCCTTCGGATAAGTACATCAATAAGCCAACTCCCAACCGAACCCGACTCACTGATAGAAAAATCATCTCCAATGCCCGTGCCATTATCCGAAACCTTAAATTCAATCGTTTCATCTTTTGCCAGATCAAGCTCGATAATAATACAAGGATCTTCGATTTCACCATCAAAGGCGTGTTTATAGCAATTCACTATTAACTCGTTAAGCAATAATCCACAACTCATAGCCTTATCGGTATCCAAAGAAATATCCTTGGCCTTTACTTTTATCTTAATTCTTTGTGAGGCATGGGAAAGAATATTGGAAATTTTTTTGGATAAACGTTCAACATAAAGCTTTAGCTTAATCTCATTTCCCGGCTTATTGTTATATAAAAAATCATGGACTTCCGTCATTGATTTAATGCGAGCCATCGTTTTCTGTAACACCTCCTTGGCTCCCTCATCTTCAACATCAGGCAACTCCAACTCAATAAGCGCTGTTATGGTGGATAGATTATTCTTCAACCGGTGATGTACTTCCGTAAGCATCAAATCACGTTCTTCAAGCTTCTTCTCCACATCTTGGAGTTCCCTGCATCGTTCAATAGCCATTGCTACATGGTCGGCCAATGCCTCAAAAACCGGAATATCACGATCGGTAAAATCACCATCACGCCTGTTTATGGCCTGGAGCACTCCAATTGTTTGTTGATCTCTGTTTTTAAGCGGTACACAAATGATATTCTTGCTGGTAAAATTATCAGTAATATCACCGGCAAATAGATCACTGTTGGTTAGATTATTGGAATAGAATGGTTTTCTGTTTTTGACAACCCAACCACCAATCCCCGTACCTTTTTCTATTCTTTTTCCCTTGACCTCTTTTTTTACAGGACCAGTAGGCATGCTAATAATTAATTCGCCTGTATTTTCATCCAGAAGCATTAATGAACTTGCCTCCGTATTCATCACATTTTGGACTACTTCAATACTCTCCTGCAAAACGTTGCGAAGTTTTACCGCCTTATTAACACTGCTGATATTTTTTAGCAGAATTTGTAGGCTACTGCTTGTTTTCTCATCATATGATATTTCACCGGCTATCTTATCACTATTCGTTGATGACATATTAACCTCAAAACCCAATTACCCTAATTCGTTTAACTCTCTTATCCTTATCTATTTAATATTTTTTTAACTTTTTTAAAAACAAATACAAAAATTACTATCAAGTATCAATAAAAAAGCCCGGCCTCAAATGAGACCGGGCTTTAACCAATATTAAATATGAGCTCGTTTAATTCTGCTATTTTTGTTCAGCTTTGTAATAATCTCGCAGAACATAGTGCAGGATACCGCCATTACGATAGTAATCTACCTCAACAGGCGTATCAATTCGGCAAACCGTTTCGAAAGAAATGGTTTCACCATTTTCTTTCTTGGCATCTACTTTCACCATCTGTTGTGCCTTGAGATCATCATCCAAGTGGATGTTGAACTCTTCCGAACCATCAAATCCAAGAGTATCAGCGGATTCGCCCTCTTTGAACTGCAGCGGAAGCACCCCCATACCCACCAAGTTAGATCGGTGAATGCGTTCATACGAAGTAGCAATTACTGCTTCTACCCCCAACAGATCAGTCCCTTTGGCAGCCCAGTCGCGAGATGAACCCGTACCGTACTGCTTTCCAGCCAATGCCACTAGCGGGGTATCATCTTCTTTGTACCGCATAGCCGCATCAAAAATGGTAGTGATCTCATCATCGGGGAAATATTTGGTATAACCGCCCTCTTTACCTGGTGCAAGCTGGTTCTTAAATCGCACGTTGGCAAATGTTCCACGGGTCATAACGCGATCGTTTCCTCGTCGTGAACCATAAGAGTTAAAATCTTTAGGCTCAACACCGTGCTCGATCAGATACTTACCCGCCGGACTGTCTTTAGGAATACTACCGGCCGGAGAAATATGATCCGTAGTAATAGAATCGCCCACTTTAACAAGCGCACGTGCTCCGTTAATAGAAGTAATAGGATCGGGATCTTCCCCCATATCCATAAAGAACGGTGGCTCCTGAATGTAGGTAGACTCATCTTTCCATTCATACAATTCGCCCCCGCCAACTGGAATTTCATCCCACTCTTCAGATTTAAAGATATCACCATATTGCTTTTCAAAAAGCTCGGGTCGGATAGCACTATCTAAGTGCTCAGCAATCTCTTCGGATGTTGGCCAGATGTCTTTGAGATACACATCGTTGCCGTCTTTATCCTTTCCAAGCGGCTCATGTTCAAGATCAATATCAACCGTACCAGCCAATGCATAAGCAACAACCAATGGTGGTGAGGCTAGATAGTTTGCTTTTACATATGGGTGAATACGACCTTCGAAGTTTCTGTTACCAGAAAGCACTCCGGCTACAATCAGGTCACCCTCTTTTACCGCATCCTCAACCGCTTGCGGGAGTGGACCCGAGTTTCCAATACAGGTGGTACATCCATAACCAACCAGATTAAAACCAAGGTTATCCATATAATCGGTGAGTCCGGCTTCTTCGAGATAATCCGTAACTACTCGCGATCCAGGAGCCAGTGATGTTTTCACATACGGTGGCACTTTTAATCCTTTTTCAAACGCCTTCTTCGCAACAATACCAGCGCCCAACATTACACTTGGGTTTGAAGTGTTTGTACAGGATGTAATTGCGGCAATTACTACATCACCATGCTTCATCTCAATTTCCTGCCCATTTTTAAACGTGCCTTTATTCGCCAGCTTCTCCTGCTCTAGGTTAAAACCCATTGTTGGATCGTCACTGGTTAGGCTGCTCTCAAATGTCTTTTTCATGTTAGGCAACGTAATGCGGTCGTGCGGCAGCTTAGGTCCGGCCAATGATGTTTCCACATCACTGAGATCAAGATCCAGCGTATCCGTATATTCAGGATCGGGGGTATCCTCCGTATGGAAAAGCCCCTGCTCTTTCATATACCGTTCAACCATTTCAACATGCTCAGGATCACGTCCTGTACGACGCATATAGCGCATAGATTCCTCATCCATTGGGAAGAAGCCCATGGTTGCTCCGTATTCGGGAGACATGTTTGCAATCGTAGCACGATCGGGTAGACTCATGTTGCTGAGTCCGTCACCATAAAATTCTACAAACTTACCAACAACGCCGTGCTTTCGAAGCATCTGTGTTACCGTAAGTGTCAAGTCAGTTGCGGTAATACCCTCACGTAATTCACCAGTCAGCTTCATACCTACAACTTCGGGCACCAACATATGGATAGGCTGTCCCAGCATGGCCGCTTCGGCTTCGATACCGCCAACGCCCCAACCGAGAATACCAAGACCGTTAATCATTGTTGTATGAGAATCAGTACCTACCAGCGTATCAGGATAAACAACCGTTGTACCATCTTCTTCCTCTCGACTAAATGCTCCTTTTGCAAGATACTCAAGATTAACCTGGTGAACGATACCACGTCCCGGAGGTACAACCTTAAAATCATCAAATGCATTTTGCCCCCACTTAAGGAACTCATATCGCTCGCGGTTTCGCTCAAACTCTTTTTCCACGTTGTGCATAAAGGCATATTCCTGCCCAAACTCATCAACCTGTACCGAGTGATCAATAACAAGATCTACCGGCACCTGTGGATTAATAGATGTTGGATTACCACCCATACGCTCCATGGCCGAACGCAGCGCAGCTAAATCAACAATAGCCGGAACGCCCGTAAAATCCTGAAGCACAACCCGCGAAGGCTTAAATGGAATTTCACCCTCTGGATTTTTAGCATTGTAATTCGCCAAAACCTCAATATCATCATCCGTAATAATATAGTCATCGTGCTCTCTTAGTACTGACTCTAAAAGTACACGAATGGTGAATGGAAGCTTACTAATATCTCCATACCCCATATCTTCGAGTTTTTTCAAACTAAACAGGTGTGCTTGCCCATTTCCTGTATCAAAGGGGGTCTTTGTCTGTAAAAATTTATTCTCTTTACTCATGGTTCTTGATTGTCCTTTTTAAACTTGGCTTCACCTGCTTAAACAGGCTTATTTGATGTTGTAAAGATACAATTAATTTTTAAGAATATCTTATCTTAAACCTCAGAAATTTCATCTATAATACTGGTTTCTGTCATCGTTATTATCTTATACAAATGGTCTCTTCATCCAGGTTAAAAAATATTCATAACTTCACCGTTGCAAATGGATCTAAATAAGCCTATTTTTCGAGACTTCACATAAAAGCAATTATAAACAAGTTTTAACCGTGGATAC
>JBEPWP010000058.1:0-8940 GCA_041642355.1 Fodinibius sp.
CGCCGTGAGACTTAAACCAGAATTTGTTCAGGTCCTTGCCTACATACCCCTGCACTTCCCACATCAAGGGATTGACTCCGCTTACGCTGCGATATTCCAGCTTTTCAGCAATCAGGTAGACATAGGTGTTATCGCCCATCATCAGGTCATTGCTGAACTCGGGGGCCTTTTGGGCAAATGCTGAACTGGCCGCTATTACAGTGATAACAAAAGCTGTGAGAATGAATGTTGCTATGCGTTTTATCATGGTCATTGTTATGCAAATTTGTATGTCAGATAAAATTCATTTGTAAAAGTTCGTTGGCGCTACTTATGAATAGTCCTGTCCATATATGCTACCGTCTTCATCCGCGACTTGGACCACGCGGAACATGCCGCGTTCCATGTGATAAAGGATGTGGCAGTGAAACGCCCACCGTCCTTTGTCGCGCGGCGTAACGAGGGCCGAAATCCGTTGGGCCGGTTGCACGAGCAGGGTATGCTGCCGCGGGTTGTACTGCCCGTTTCCGTTTTCCAGTTCCATCCACATGCCGTGCAGGTGAATCGGGTGTTCCATCATGGTGTCGTTCACCAGCGTTAGTCGCAGCCGTTCGTTGTGTTTGAACTCGATGGGACCGTCCACCTCGTGAAACTGCTCGCCGTCAAACGACCACATGTAGCGTTCCATATTACCGGTCAGGTGCAGCTCTACGTCTCGCTGAGCATCGCGGGTGTCTTTATTGGGGCGCAGGCTTTTCAGGTCGTTATATACCAGCACTTTGCGTCCGTCGTTGCCCAGGCCAATACCGGGGTCATCCAGTCGGTCAAACTGGTTCTGAGCAATAGCAGCTGCCCCTATCCCATGCTTGTCGGGACCGTGTTTGACGGGTTCTGTGCCGTTGTCGGACATGTCCATATTCCCGTGATCCATCTCACCATGGTCCATGCCTTCCATATCATCTTCTTCCATATCCATGCCACCCATTGACATCATCATGCCCATATCTTTCATATCGCGCTTGGGACGGGGACGCAGGTCAGGCACCGGGGCTTCCATTCCTTCGCGAGGAGCCAAGGTGCCGCGGGCATAGCCGCCGCGGTCCAGGGATTCGGCAAAAATGGTGTAGGGTTTTTCTTCTTTGGGTTCGACGATCACATCATAGGTTTCAGCAATACCAATGCGGAATTCCTCAATAGGGACCGGCTCAATATTTTGGCCGTCGGCTTGTACCACCGTCATCTCCAGGCCGGGAATGCGCACGTCAAAAGCTGTGGTGCCGGCTGAGGCGTTGATAAAGCGCAACCGCACTTTTTCTCCTTTCTTGAATAAGGCATTCCAGTTGGAGTCCGGCCCACGACCATTCATCAGATAGGTATACGTGGCACTGGTGACGTCTAGCAGGTCGGTGGCACTCATACGCATCTTGCCGAACATTGTATAGTCTTTAATCGTGTCGCCAAAACCGTTCTTTTTGACATCACTAATGAATTCTCCGAGATCCCGCTTCTGGTAGTTATAATAGCCCTCCATTTTGATGTTGTTTGCCAACACGTTATGGGGATCCTCGAAGGTCCAGTCGGAGAGCACGATCGGGTACTCGCGATCATAGTCGACCGGATCCTCATCGGCCGGATCAATAACCAGCGGCCCGTAGTGACCGAGTTGTTCCTGTAGGCCCGAGTGGCTGTGATACCAGTATGTACCGTTTTGCCGCACCGGGTATCGATATTCAAAGGTTTCGCCGGGAGCTATGCCGTCAAAGCTGACCCCGGGCACGCCATCCATCTGGAAGGGCAGCAGGATCCCGTGCCAGTGAATGGAGGTAGACTCCTCCAGTTCATTGGTTACCCGGAGCAGTACGTCCTGTCCTTCTTGCAAGCGGATCAGGGGACCGGGCACCGTGCCATTGATGCCGATGGCATCACCTTGTTTCCCGTCAACCTTGTGGGGCATTTTGCCAATCGTCAGATCAATGACATTGTCAGGTCCTTTGGGCGTGAGCACTTCTCGATCACCAAACCCGGCAAAAGCGTAGGTCGGCAGAACGGTACTTATGCCTGCCATAGCGGCCATCGAAGCGGTATAGCGCAGGAATTTTCGGCGGCTTATGCTGTTATTATCGTCACTCATAACTGGTTGTTTGTCTCTTTGTTCAGTGTTAAAAAATCTGATTTCAAAAATAGTCTCGAAATATAACAGGGAAACCTTAAATCAAGCTTAAAGGATCCAATATTTTTTGGGTCAACTGCTATAATTAGGATTTGCAGTGTGCTCAGAATACTCCTTTCCTAATGATGACCGCTTCCCATCATGCCGCCGTGCCCGCGACCTCCATTTTCCCAGTGGTCGCTCATTCCGTTGTGATTTCCATCTACAAAGCCGGGTCCATGCCAGCTGGGGCTACCATCTTGGGCATAGTCACAAATTCCGTCTTCATCCTGATCAACAAAGTTATGACCACCTGAACGATGGGTTTCTTCTTCAAAGTAGTCATTTACATGATTTCCATTTTCATCATGAAAACGCATTCCTACATGCCGGCTATGCATGGGATGAGATTCATCCCAGTAGTCACAAATACCGTTATTATTATCATCGATAAATCCGGGGCCGTGCCACGTTGGAGTGCCATCTTGGGCAAAGTCACAGATACCGTCATCATCAGAATCAATAAAAGAGTGGCCCGGAGCACCACCCGGAGTACCAGTTGTGGCGGTAGAAATATCGGGACCTGATTCGTGGGTTCCTTGCTCGACATAATCATTGATGTCATTGCCGTTGTCATCTATATACATCGGAAAGACGGGGTCGGGCTCTTCAGGTTCCGTAGAAGTGTTACAACCTGATAAAAGTAGGATGGTACTTAATATAATGAGAACAAATAGGTAGGCATGTTTCATAATACGAATAGTTGGTTGACTGCAATATAAAGATACGAAACTCTTAATTTATGATATACTTAAATATACGGTATTGCACCTTAAATTAAGCTTAAAACATTAATGATCAGAGTCTGTTATCTTATGTTCATTATTTAATGAATGCATCTAATTAATCTGTTTGTATGTGGATATTTTTAGTGGAAGATGAAAAGCAGTTGGCCAGCAATTTAAAGCGGGGACTGGAAGAAGAGGGCCACGCGGTTGAGGTGATGCATGATGGGGAAGAGGCGGAGCTGCAAGGACTGGTAAACGATTATGATTTGGTTATTTTGGACTGGCGGCTGCCTAATCGTGATGGCAAGCAAATTCTGGAGCACTGGCGCGACGAAGACCGGACCTTCCCGGTTCTTATGCTGACGGCGCTCGGGGACCTGGATCACAAAGTGTCGGGCCTTGATGCCGGGGCCGATGATTATATGGGCAAGCCCTTTTCGTTTGAAGAGCTGCTGGCCCGCGTTCGAGCGTTGGGACGGCGATCATCGGAGATGCATAATGAGGAAGCTGTTTCTGTTGGACCAATCGAATTGGATTCGCGCAAACACTGGGTGAAAGTGTGTGGCATTAAGCGATCGCTTCGGCCGAAAGAGTTTATTTTGTTAGAACTTTTGGTGAGTGAGCCGGAAACGGTGTTTTCTAAAACCCAACTGGCAGAGCGGGTGTGGGGATCGGCTTACCACGTGAGCGATAATACCATTGAGGCGACGATTTCCACGCTGCGCCAGAAGCTGGCCGATTCGTTTGAAGAGTGCGAGGAAGCATTTTTGGCGGACCACTCCCAAGTTATCGAAACCATACGGGGCGCAGGATATCGATTGAATGGTGACTTAATAAAAGAAAATGAGTAAGATTGTGAGTAGTTTGATGAGCTTTTTTGATCGCCTGTCTATCTCTAAAAAGCTGGCATTTTGGTATGGGTTGAGTTTGTTTATCATGTTAAGTGCTTTCGGCTATTTTTTATATGAATCTTTTCATCAATCGATCCACCATAACTATGATCGCCATCTGCGGTTTGAGGCCGAGCAGTTGCTTTCCCATATCGATACCGACGTGGATACGCTGGCTATTGACTTGTCAGAATATAGTCGCAGTGCAGCGCTTAAAAGTGGCGTTGAGTACGGAACCTATGTTCGGTTATATAATAGGGAAGGACAACTCATGTATAAGAGTCCGAACTTTACCGGCGTCGACCAGCCATTAAACACAGAAATTCCTGATTCGCCCGAGGAATATTCGTTCAGCAGCCAGTGGCAGGATCTGCCGGCACGTACGCTGTTTTATCCGATTATGGATAACAATGAGGAACTCAAGGGCTGGCTCGAAGTCACCGGATTCGAATGGACGCTGCACGAAGAACTGAGTCGGTTTAGACGATATTTGTTGGTTCTTATTGCCATAAGTGTGGCATTTTCAATTCTCGGAGGATATTGGCTTTCTCGGCGGGCGCTGTCCCCGGTATCTTCGATTATTGACGCCGCCAAATCAATCACAGCCACAGACTTGGATAAACGTATTCCTGTAAATTATCAGGTGCGGGATGAGCTTACTGATCTCGCTGAAACCTTTAATATGATGCTCAACCGGCTGCAAAAAGGCTTCGAACGGGAAAAGCGCTTTACCTCCGATGCCGCCCACGAGTTGATGACACCGCTGTCATCCTTGCAAAGTGATGCAGAAATTATGTTTCGTAAACCACGCTCAAAACAGGAGTATCGGGAAACTATTCAGCGGATGCTAACAGAAACACGTCGCATGAGCGAGATGGTGCATTTGTTGCTGCAACTTTCACGGGTAGAATCAGTACATCGTTCTGAATCGGAGATCGTTAATGTAAGCCGCATTACTGAAGTGGTATCAGAAGAATATCAACAGAAGGCTCGTGAAAAGGATATCGATATGAATATTCAGATTGATCCGGATCTACACGTTCAGGCGCATGGAGCTTATATCGAAGAAGTCCTTAAAAATCTCCTAGAAAATGCATTAAAATATACACCCAAAGGTGGAGCTATAGACATACAGTTTCAGCGATCTAGTGGCAAGGCGGTACTCCATCTTAGTGATACAGGTATTGGATTTGATCAAGAAACGAAGAAACATCTATTCGAGCGCTTTTACCGCGCTAATCAGCAGGACGTTCAGGAAAGTCCCGGCAGTGGATTGGGATTGCCACTTGTTAAGGCTATTGTAGAATTATACAACGGAAAAATTCGTGCTTACAGTGAGGGACAGGGCGAAGGGAGTACGTTTGTGGTTGAATTTCCGCTAGCAAAAGATAAGGTAACTTAATGTGGTTTTGTTGCTTCAATTTTTTTAAAGATACCCTTTGCGGTTAGATCCTGCACCTGCTGGATATTCCATCCTGACTTTTTAACATTTGAGACCGTTCTTCGAGCTATATGTACGCCACTTAAATAATGGATGGGAGCATCCAGTGTTTCCATTACACTGGCTAGAATAGGTTGTTCCGGTTTCATGTGTTCCAGCAGATGCAGTTTACCACCGGGATTGGTGACGCGCAGGGCTTCTTTTAATCCCAAGATGGGATCGGGAACCGAGCAAAACACGAAGGTGGCAACCACATTATCAAAATGGTTGTTGGGAAAGTCCATGTCTTGGGCATCCATCTCCTCAAGTATAACACGGTCTTTTTGCTTTTTTGCCAGCAGCCTTTTTGCTCGTTTGAGCATGCCCGGAGAAAGGTCAATACCTGTTAACTCAATATTCTCAGGATAGTAGGGGATATTTTTGCCGGTACCGACTCCGATTTCAAGAACCAGAGGTCCCGTTATTTGATTCCAAAACTTTTTTCGCCAGCGCTTGAAAAGAAGCTGTTCAATAGGCCACTCCATAACGTTATAAAGAGGCGCTATTAAATCGTACCGACTACTCGTGTGTTTTTTTCCTCTTGGGGACATAAGACCGTTTAAAAATTATCAGAATAAGTTGTCAGGACTGGTAACCGTCCTGAATAATGCGTTTACGTTCTTGATACTCTTCCTTTTCAATTTCTCCTCGTACAAATCTTTTTTTTTAAGATATCCAGCGGATCTTCACGGGATTTAGAGGAAGAGTAGTGATAGGGCAAAATATTGAATACGGTCAGTAATATGATTAGAGATATAATAATCCACCAGATCCAGTGCAATCCTATAAAGTGGTGATCATAAAACATGATTCTGATTTTCTGTGGCCAATCAATATAATGGCATCATTAATTTATGATGCCATTAATTTTTATTTCCTTTCTTTGATTCTTTGTTCATCATTCCTTTTTGGTCCATCATATTTCCCTGCATCATCTGCATACAGCGCATGTGCATGTTCATCATAGTAGAGTCACCGGCCATCTCCATCATTTTGGATTGATTCATTTCTCCATCCTCCATCATGGCTTGCATCATGTCCATATGCTTTTGCATGCGCTCTTTCATCTGGGGATTATTCATCATTTTTTGCATGTTTCCCTTCATTCCGGAACCCTCCATATTTCCAGACTTCATCATATGTTGCATCATTTGCTTGCGCATGTCGGGATTTTGCGCCATATGTTCCATCATCATGGCACGCATGGTGGAATCTTGCATCATCTCCTGCATCTGTTGTTTCTTTTTGTTCATGTCACCTTGCTTCTGTTGGGAAAAAGTTGTTCCGGCCGCTAAAAGGATGATTGTGAGCGTAAGTATTAAGCGTTTCATAATAGACACCTTGAATTTTATGCTGATTTAGTTAACACTGATTGAATTCATCTGTTTCCCAATATAATGATAGATTACTTAAAGCAACCTTAAATTGTCGCATTTAATTGAGAATATCTGATCCTTCTTTGCCATTTCGTATGCGGGTTGCTTGCTCAATGGGTATGACATAAATGATACCATCTCCTTTCCGTCCGGTATGTCCGTGTTTTCGGATCGTTTGAATAATTGATTCGATATCCTCTGATTCTACTGCTATTTCCGATTTTGCTACAGGAGTATGCATAGCAGGAAAACTGAGAGAGCCGTGTTTCTTCTTTGGATCAGTATATCGGCCTGTTCCTTCGCCCTCAAAGACTGTCATAGAAGAATGCCCATTATCTCGAAGGTTTGTGTAAACATCTTCAAGTAATTTTGGTCTGATATAAGCTTTGACAAGTTTCATGAAGACCTCTGCTTTAACTGGAGTTTGAATGAAATATAGGATGTTTTACTTAAATTAAGCTTAAATACTCCTCAAATTTAATTCGTTTGAATGTCATTCAGGATAATACTTTGGAAACCCAAGCACGACTAACACCGAATTTACAAGCGATTTCAGCTTTATTTTCCACCTCTCCAGAATCAAGCAACTCTGGGTAAATTTTGCGTTGTTCAGCCCGACTTTTCCGTTTCTTTTTCTTCTTTGATGAATCGGGGTTAACAAATTTTGTGTAAAATTTTTGGTTCGCATCATTAAAATTTGGGTACAAATTGAGCAGTTTTTGGTAGTCAATTTCGTACTTATTTCCTTTTGATCCCCGTCTTAGGACTCTGATAGGCCATTTTACGGAAAAGATTTTCCGCATACCATCTGTATACGTGGAGCAAAAGGCTTCATCGTTACGGATGAGGCCTTTTTATTTTATCCCATTCTACAGAAACCTGTTTGTTAGCCAAATAGTTGATCTCTACATCTCCTGAGGTTTCCAAACGATCAACACAGACAACAATCTCCTCTTTTTGACTTTGGTTCTTTACCATTATTCAAAAAATGGTATAACTATGAATCTCTATTTTATTGTTCGGCTTATTTAATAAAAACGAAGTTGGAGACGTTATTGGTAAGATCTGAGCAGAAGTCTAATGATGTTAATTTTCTCATACTTATAGCAGCGGTTTGAGGTTCCTCTTAAACATGTTTAACCTACTTTTTAGTAAAGCCGACTGTGGAATTGCTACAAAAAAATGGACAGTGAGTTAAGCCAGATCATGCAGCCAATTCTTGGTTTTCTGTTAAGTGATTCTCCATTTCTGCCGGTGTTCGGTAGTCTAGCGTAGAATGTAGCCGCTGGCGGTTATACCAGATCTCTATAAATTGGAAGATTACTCCTCGCAATTCTTGGTACCCGAAGCGCTTAGGTTCTATCGGTAGTTCTGCTTTAAAGGTTTTAAAGAAGCTCTCAGCTGGTGCGTTGTCCCAGCAGTTGCCTTTCCGACTCATGCTTTGGCGGACCCGTGGTCGAGCGTTGAGTAGATCTTGGAACTGTTGGCAACAATATTGGATACCCCGGTCAGAATGGAAAATTAACTCCTCCTGAGGCGGACGCTGCCGAATAGCCTCTTTCCAGGCCGGAATAACGGTTTGATCAGCTTGCATGCCTTTAGAGAACGACCACCCTAAAATCTGGCGGTCAGCTAGGTCCATGATCGTCGTCAGATACAACCAGCCTTGATTGCTGGGGATATAGGTGATGTCGCTCACCCACACCTGGCCCAATCGATCGGTGGTAAACTCCTGATCCAACCGGTTTGGTGCCACTGGTAGCTGGTGCTTTGAATCTGTGGTAGCTACCCATTTTGGGCGAATCTGGCTTTGGATGCCTTCTTTTCTCATGAGCCGAGCGACCCTCCGGCGACTCAGCTGTTCTCCTTGGCGAAGCAACTGCTGGTGAATGCGAGGACTGCCATAGGTCTTCCCCGACTTCAGCCAAATTTTCTTGATGAGCCCCAGAAGACGCTGGTTTTCTTGGGCGCGATCGGAGGGCCCGCGACCCATCCAGCTATAATAGCCGCTTCTGCTAACTCCAAATACCTCGGACATTCCCGCTATGGGAAATATGTTCTTGTGTTCAGCCATAAATTGGAAAATTACCCGTTTTTCTTGGTGAAGATGCCCATCGCCTTTTTTAAGATATCACGCTCCATCCGCACGTCAGCCAGTTCTTTCTTCAGCTCATCCAACTCCTTCTCTTCGGGCGTCTGCTGAGGAATACCTTTACCCGGAAAGGGCTGTTGGGGCTGTTCTTTATATTTCGATCGCCAAGTGTAGATAAGCCCCGGG
>JBEPWP010000059.1:0-8838 GCA_041642355.1 Fodinibius sp.
GCAGTGCATCTAAAAATTCTTGCTCGGTACCAGAAGCACCATCCGTAATATCGGCCAGTGAAAGCAGCAATCCCGCCTCAACCTTTGGATCCAGATCCCGTTTCATGAAATCCTGTATAGCTAGCTGCAGATCGGGATTATCGCTGTAATATCCAAGCTTTCGAGCAGCTTTAGCACGTTCTTCAACTGTTTTGCCATTGCGAAGATCATGTATCAAAAATGATGATGGCTTAAACTCCTCGAGTGTCAGCGATGGATAGTTTTGGACATCCAATTTAAGGGTGCTAATCGTAGGCTGAACCTGCAATACAATAGAATCCTCCTTTCCAGTAAATGTCACTTCCGAAGTATCTACCTTACCTGGATACATCGCATAGGCATCTATCGTTGTTAGCTCTCCAAAAAACCCTTCTGTAGCCTTAAATTGTAGTTTTAGCGTTCCATCTGCCTCGTTAAAATCGTAATACACATCGTAAGCAACCGAATCTTGTTGAGAGCTAGCATCTTCTACTTCAAACGAAAATTGTGGTTGCTCAAACATTGGCTGTCCAATATGATTGTACCAAAAATCAGCATACGCATCCCAGCTTATAACTTCGCCAAGATCCAGCATTTCAGTTATTGAATCCCGCATAAATATTTTAACGGATTCATTTTGCCATGTGTCAATACCTTTTTGCCAGCTGTTCCATCGATCAGGACCAAACTCTTGGTATAATGATTTTCCAAATCCTTCAGGATGATCTTCATTATCCAACCTACTGCTATCGGCCAATAACTCTTGCAAAAGTAAAGTTTGATTCAACGTAATGGCATCTGCCTGATTCCACTGGCGCTCACGCTGCTGCACCCCAAACCACTGCCCAACAATACCACGCATCAATTGTGCATTTAAATCTCCCCTGTTCTTATACAAAAATACCGTCGATGCACTCCACGACTTTGTCTCTCCATTGTGATCTTCCAAGATCACTACCTGCAACTGGTCAAAGGGATAATCGTGTTGCAATTTTTTCTCCACTGCTCTCAAATAATCGGTCGCATTCTGCAGTACCTTTTGTTGATCAATCTCATTAGCCAGCGATTTTTCTATCGCTATATTGATCTTTTTTTCGCCAAAACTGGTTGATTGGTTTTTAAAATTTCCAACAGCAAACGACAAGGCAGAAGCTGGAACTTCTCGTTGCGTTGCAAACTGATAACGCACGGCATCGACCGAAAGCACCTCTTCCTCTACTTTTTTACCAGTCGCCCAAACCTTGGCACCTGATGGAACCGAAATATTAAAAGTGGTTTTTAATGTTACCTGCGGATGATCAACAATTGGGATCCAATGGCGTTGCGCCCGCGGTAGCTGCGAGCTCCAAACTGTTTCATTCCGATTTTGTAAGACACCAAACTGTGGACGTCCAGAATAACGAATATTAACTTCATACTGCGATCCAGCTTCGGCAGAATCATCCACAGGGATAAACAGGGAGTCGTTCTGCAAAGAAAAATCTGTCGCCTCCCCCTCCACCGAAACATTACTAATATCCAGATGTGATGCATAAAGCGTTAAGGTATCGGCTCCACTAATATTTGCCTCAACTTGATATATGGCTTCTCCATCAATACGTAAGTTCTGAGGCTGTACGCCCAAATTGAGCGTCACCTCCAAAAAATTAAAATCGAGTTTGGGATAAGCTTCATGATCAAATGACTGGGCTTTTGTATCAATAGTTCCCAAGATCATAAAACCCATAAATCCAACGAAAAACAGCGAACGGAGAAAAAAATCAATGCCTTTTCTATGCATGAGCAATATCAAATTAATTTTTTACAAGTCACTTCTAAATTCTTGCCACTATTATAATAACGTAGGAATATAAGGAGTCTTATACTTTCCGATAAATCTAAGTGAAGCTTTTTTTATTTGTTCCCAAAAAGGTAAATGATTGCAACTGCTTTTCTGTTTGTAAAGAACGAAGAAAGTTCAACTTTAAAACATTATTTCTTATGAGTGCCATGAAAGCGATGCAAGTATCAGAACCGGGTTCCAACTTTGAACTCGTCGAAAAAGATATACCCACTCCTTCCGAGGATGAAGTATTAATTAAGGTGCAGGCTTGTGGCATCTGTCACAGCGATGCTTTTGTGAAGGATGGAATCATGCCGGGTATTGAATATCCACGCGTGCCGGGACATGAAGTTGTCGGGACGATTGAATCGGTTGGTACCAACGTCTCCGAATGGAGCGAAGGTCAGCGCGTTGGCGTTGGCTGGCATGGCGGACATTGTCACGAATGTGAAGCCTGTCGCAAAGGTGATTTCATAAACTGTGAGAACGCCGAAGTTACAGGGCTCAGCTTCGACGGCGGCTACTCCGAGTACATGACGGCTCCGCAAAATGCATTAGCTGCCATTCCCGAATCACTCAATTCTGCCGAAGCCGCTCCACTGCTATGCGCTGGCATCACTACCTTTAACGCACTTCGAAACAGTGATCTAAATCCCGGTGATCTAGTGGCCGTTCAAGGTATTGGCGGACTTGGTCACCTAGGCGTGCAATATGCCCATAAATTCGGATGCGAAGTGGTTGCACTTTCTCGCGGTACGGAAAAACGTGAACTGTCTTATGGGCTCGGTGCCGATCATTTTATTGATACTAAAGCCAATGATGCCGCTGAGGAACTTCAAAAATTGGGCGGAGCTAAAGTTATCTTAGCAACAGCGCCCAACAGCGATGCCATCACTTCGGTTGTTGATGGCTTAGGTACCAATGGGACACTAATGATTGTTGGTGCTACCGGAGAACCTATTGAAGTGAGTCCCTTTCAACTGATTATGGGCCAAAAGTCTGTTCGCGGATGGTCTAGCGGAACGGCTAAAGATTCTGAGGATACGCTCGACTTTAGTGCACTAACCAATATCACACCCACTATTGAGACCTATCCCCTCGAAAAAGCTAATGAAGCGTACGATCGGATGATCAATAACGAGGCCCGTTTCCGGGTTGTGCTTGAAATGTAAATTCGATCTAAAATACCATTATCTAAACTTATTATCCCAGATGGTAACCCATCTGGGATTTTTTAATCCGGAATAGGATCAGCTTCTACATTGGAAGACTCTGGTTTATAATCAATCGTTAATGCGGCGCAAATGGCCCCCAATATCACCAGGCCTGCCGAAATGTACATCACCACCCTAAAGCTGTATAAAAAAGCTTGGTGAATTTGCCGTTGTAATATTTGACGCATTTCAGGAGCAACAGAGCCTGGTACTTCAGCTTTGGCAAGATCAGCTTGTTGATCCAATACCTGCTGTTGAACTTTTTTAGGGATTTCGCGATCATTCATCAAAACAGACAATTGATTGCCAAATAACCCAATTGCCAACGCCCCCAGCAGGGCAACCGCCAACATTCCTGAAAGCCGCGCAATTGCATTATTAACACCTGATGCTTTTCCGACATCCAACTTTTCAACCGAGCTCATCACCGTTGTATTTAAAGGGGCAAAACTGATTGCAATCCCTAATCCCATAATACATATTCCCGGGAAAAAGCTGGTCCAGTAAAATCTCGTGGTCCCGAAAATTCCTAATAATACAAATCCTATGGCCGCCAAAAGTGGACCTAAAACTAACAGCGGTCGTGCTCCCCATTGCGTAATAAGTCCACCGGACCAACGCGATAGAACCCCAACTAACAGCGGAAAAGGCAACAAGGCAGCCCCAACGGCCGTGGCCGAGTAGCTCTGAACCTGAATTAAATTAAATGGCAATAGAAAAAATCCTCCCGCCAGCGAAAAGTATAAGCTGATAGTCACCGCATTCGCTCCCGAAAATGTCGTAGAGCGAAATAGCTTAAGCGGCATAATAGGATTTTCAGCTCGTTTTTCAATCCAAATAAAAAAAGCAATTAAAACTACTCCAACAATAAATGCTATTATCACAAAATGGTTCTTGAGCCCAAGGTTCGAAGCCTCAATAAGACTGTAACAGATAAGTCCTAATGCCATTGTGGCAAGCAGTGCTCCCTTCCAGTCCGGATTTTCGGAACGATTGGGTATATTAGTCACAGGAACCCGGCTGTATAATATGACCAGTGCAGTTATTGCCAGGGGCACGCTTATCAGGAAGATAAATCGCCATGAAAGTTGATCAACCAGCACGCCACCCAGCAAAGGACCAACAGCTGTTGCCAATGCAGTAGCTGCTGACCAAGTACCAATAGCTTTTCCACGCTCGTTTTGATTATATACCTCTGTTATCAGTGCAAGACTGCCGGGAATCATCAGTGCGCCACCAAGTGCCTGTCCACAGCGAGCGATAATAAGCTGAATTACATTTGGTGAAAGCCCACACCACACTGTGGCCAGTAAAAAAAGAAATATCCCCCATCCAAAAACTCGTTTCCTGCCAAAATAATCTCCAGCCGATCCCCCAACTAAGATGAGCGGACTTAAGATGAAAGTATAAATACTGATAACCCACTGCATATCAGACACCGATCCATCGAGCGCGGTCTGGATGGCTGGAAGGGCCACATTAACTACTGATCCGTTGATAAATGCCATCCCCGACCCGATGATAGCAGCACCGAGCGTCCACTTTTTTTGTGACTTTGTAATATTTCCCATGTCTGTATTAGCTATTAATCAAAAACTTAATTACAGCACTTCTTCGATGGGACGTAGATTAATTTTTGATTCTTTTGTACCCTTTGTTGTAACGTAATGTCTCGCAATAAATAGAATCCATAAATAACTATAAATAACGCTACTTGACAACTGATATAAAGTAACTTGCCTTAAAACACACTTTTTAACCTGGATATTTTCCAATCATGGATAACAGTGGACATCCTATAGCAAATTTGACCCGCATAATTGGGGATAATAGGGCTTTTGGTCTTTCGAATGTTCCAAAAATATCTGCTTTTTATGTAAAATTACTTTTCCAGGAACCCTTCCGTCTGTGGGAGCAGAAAAAGCAACCAGTTATTAAGAATCATCAGCTCAAAAAAGATCCCCTATTTATTATCGGTCATTGGCGAAGCGGAACCAGTTTTCTGCAGTACCTGCTGGCACAAGACCCCAACTTCGGCTATATGAATAAATTTGAGGTTGTTTTTCCGGACATTTTCCTTCGCTCAGAAGAAACACTTAAAGCGGTAGTTAACCAAATTCCTGAAACCTTGAATTTCATTCAGGAAGTTCAAAACATGTCGATTAACTTAGAACTGGATAGCCCCAGTGAAATTGAAATCGCACTCACCACTATGATATCCCCTGCCAGTTTGCACTGGGGACATATTTTCCCACAAGAGAACCGTCATTATTTTAACAAATTTCTGTTTTTTGACACCGCAAATGAGCAAGAATTATCGAAATGGAAACATGATTATCAGTACCTAATCAAAAAGACATCATTAAAAAAAGGTGGCAAGCAGTTATTACTAAAAAGTCCGGGCAACACCTGCCGAATAAAACAATTACTGCAGATGTACCCCTCTGCCAGGTTTCTATTTATTCATCGGAATCCATACGATGTCTTTTATTCCAACAAAAAGCTTTGGTACACGCTTCTCGACAACCTGGCTCTGCAACCCTATGACGATCAATATATTGAAGAAGAAATTATATGGACTTACAAAAAAATGATGAGAAAATATTTAGACCAACGTGCCCTTATTCCCGAGGACCAGTTAATAGAAATTCGGTTTAGCAACTTTGTAGAACACCCCCTGAAAGTTTTAGAGCAGGTTTATAATGACCTATCGCTAAGCACTTTTGAAGATGCAAAACCTCAAATAGAACAGTTTTTATCACATAAAACAACTGGTAAGACCAGCAACTATAACTATGAAAACTCTATCATTAAAGAGTTAAATCGAACATGGAAATTTGCATTTGAGCAATGGAATTATTCAATTATTAATGATCGTATAGCGACATAAATTATAGAACGGTTTGGAATCTAACTGAACCGCTTTATGCTTATAATTAAAAAACAGAGAGAGCAAACAATTAATTTAAAGCACGAAGATTATGAATCAAGAAATTAAAGAAGAAGGGCAAGGCACCCTCTTTGAAAACTCCTTTTTGGAACCGTTAACCAAAGCCCCGCCCTATATATCGGCAACCATTTACACGATCACCGTTATAATATTGCTGGTTATTGGATATCAGATGCAAGTTGTGGATAACTTTTTAATAGGCGCTGCAATATTTGTTGGCGCAGTATTTTTTTGGACCCTATTTGAATACTTTACTCATCGTTATCTATTCCACCTAGATGAGTATTTCCCTGACTCCAAAATTGCGGCTCGATTAGCTTATACCTTCCACGGAATACATCACGAATATCCCAGAGACAAGGGACGTATCATTATGCCGCCGGTCCCCGGTCTAATGATTATCGCAATCCTATATGGTGTTTTTCTGCTTATTCTTGGTCAATTCTCATATATTTTCATGCCGGGTTTTGTTACCGGATATCTTCTGTATACTCGGATTCACTATTTGACCCACCAACCTCCGGTACCCTCTTTTTTAAAAGCCCAATACCGGCATCATTCGCTCCACCACTATAAATACCCTGAAAAAGCATTTGGAATATCTACAATGCTTTGGGATCGAATATTTGGTACTATGCCCCCGAAAGATGGATGAATTTTTATTTGTCTACCTCGTTCCGTAGCCTACCTTCAGGTAGCCATTATTGTAACGATTCTAATTCAACAGAAGTTTTGATGGAGACAGGCTCTGTAGTGAAATATTTTTTTTAGCTCATGAGTACAACTCCTTCGCAGCTTCTTTTATTTAGGAAAACCTAGGTAAGGGGGGTATTTTTTCTCCTAATTTTCTTCAAATACCTCTAACACTTTCGGAAGCAACTCCCGACTGCAGGAAAAACCGTTGCCCGATTCAATAGTTTTGTTCCCTTTTGTATCACAAAAAACGCCTCCCGCTTCCCGAAGAACAGTCAGCAACGGCGCCGCATCCCAAATATTCAAAACAGGATCGAACATTAAATCCGCACGTCCCGTAGCTACGAGCATGTGTCCATAAGCATCACCCCAGGTACGGTGAATGCGCGTTTTTTCGATCAAAGCATCAAACGCTTCTCCATAGCCAAACTCGGCTGAGGTATAACAATCCGTACTCATAAAACTGGCTTCAGACAGATCATCGCAAGAACGCACGCTACATGGTTTACCATTGAGACGGGTCCCCTTGTCCTTAGCTGCATCGCAGAATTCATCGAGCACCGGAGCGTAAATAATACCAATCACCGGTTCGTCTTCAACCACAACACCAATCAGCGTAGTGTACAGTGGCACGCCGTGGATGAACGACTTCGTCCCGTCAATGGGATCCAAAATCCACTGCACACTGCTCTCGGGATTATGGTCATCGTACTCCTCTCCCACAATGCCATGCTCAGGAAATTGGGCTTGAATCTCCTCTCGCATTATTGTTTCCGCTTGTCGATCCGCAACTGTTACCGGAGAATCATCCGACTTGCGCTCTATATCAAATGATTTATTGAAATAGTTAAGCGTATGATCGCCACCTTTTTTTGCGATTTCAATAGCCGCCTCGTGAACAGAATTCAGATCAAATTTCATGTGTACATAAAGTGTTTAGGTGATTATTTTCAGCAGACGAAATATAGGATTCTGAATCCAGTATTCAGAATCCTGAAGACTCGAAATTACCATTAAGATTTTTATTTCATTACATGACCGATTCACAGATTTTTAGCAGTATTGCACAGGAATTGAACTTCAAAACCAAGCAGGTTAAAAGCGTCGCTGACTTTTTGGATGATGGGGCCACTGTTCCTTTTTTGGCTCGTTATCGTCAGGAGGCAACCGGTGGACTCGATGAGGAGGATATCCGAAGTGTTCGCGACAAGTTGGAGTTCCACCGCACGCTCGAAGATCGCAAGAAAACTATTCTTAAAACCATCGACGAGCAGGATAAGCTCACCGATGAACTCGAAGAAAAGATCAAGTCATGCACTGATCTGAATACGCTGGAGGATCTCTACCTGCCCTACAAGCCGAAGCGTCGTACCAAGGGCGATATGGCCAAAGAAAAAGGGCTGGAGCCGCTGGCCGAGCTTATCTGGGCGCAAGAGATCGAACAAGGCGATCCCATGGAACACGCTACCAAATTTGTGGATGAAGAGCAGGAAGTCGAATCCGCGGAAGATGCCATGGACGGTGCCCTCGATATCGTCGCCGAGTGGATTAATGAGTCGGCCGACGTGCGCGAAAAGCTGCGCGATATCTTCCAAGAGCATGCGGTCATTAAAACCGAGAAAAATCCCGCCATAGAAGAACGCACTAATTTTGAAGACTACTACGAATTTTCTCAAAAGGCCAAACACCTGAAACCATACCAGATATTGGCCATCAATCGCGGGGAGCGAGAAAATGTGCTGTTTGTGAACGTGGAGTTATGGGATGACATCACACTCGAAAATATTGACGATGTAGTCATCAAAAATGACAGAAGTATTTTTGTCCCAAAGATCCAGGATGCGGTAGAAGATGCCTACAAGCGATTGCTTTTCCCTTCTCTGGAACGGGAGCTCCGTAACAACCTGACTGAAAAGGCCGACCAGCACGCCATCGAGACCTTTGCTACAAATTTATCCAATTTGCTGATGCAGCCGCCGCTCGATCACAAAGTGGTCATGGGTATCGACCCGGCTTACCGGAGCGGTTGTAAGGTAGCCGTGGTAGACGAGACAGGAAAGTACCTTGAGGGAACGACTACTTATCCTACGCCACCACAGAAGAAAGTCGCTGAAGCTGAGGAAGTTTTTGATAAACTTATC
>JBEPWP010000060.1:0-8794 GCA_041642355.1 Fodinibius sp.
GACTCTAACTTACTCTAGTTACTACTCTCAATACCTGCTTTTACTAATTCCTCGAAACCGCCGATATTGTAAACATTTTCAAATCCATTTTTCTTCATCAACTCAGCAGCCTGACCGCTTCGATTACCCGTTCGGCAGTATAGAAAATATGTTTCCTCTTTGTTAAGCGTATCCAGAGAAGCCTCAAAATCACCGTTTAACAAGTTTATTTGATGATGAACATCAGCCAGATGACCCTGGTAGTATTCCTTTTGAGTCCGCACATCAATAATAACACCTGGCTCTTCATCAACTTTTTCCTGGAATTGCTCAGCACTTATTCGCGTGTTGTCATCTTCACTTTGGGCACAAGCCTGTGCCATAAAAAGTGACATGGCTACTATTAATCCAAGCGTAAAAAAACGTTTCATCATATTCATTGATTTCTATATTAATTATTCCTTTTCAAATCCGGCATTTACAAGACTCTGTAACCCACCTACATTATACACATTTTCGAAGCCATTTCGTTTCATGATTTGCGATGCACGTCCACTGCGTGCACCAGACCGGCAATACAGAAAGTAATTTTTGTCTTTATCCAACTTCTTAATTTTTTGCTCAAAATCTGAGGAAGAGAGATTGAAATTATAATCCGTCTTTTTTAAATGACCGCTGTTATATTCACTTTTCGTTCGTACGTCAATGATTACACCCGAGTCTTCTTTGAGCAGTTCTTTAAATTTTTGTGGAGGTATCATGTTCTTAGAGTTCTTTAATTTATTGAGATAAAATAGTGCCACTGCAACACCAATTAAGATGATTATTGTTAATGTATCCATCGTAATAATGTTCAATTCATTGTTAAATATTCATGTAAATGATATAAACGCCCATCACAATAAGAAATATGGCAAATCCTTTTTTGAGCTTTGCGTTCGAAATTCTATCACTCACTTTATTTCCGATTAAACTGCCGGCAGCCCCAATTAAACTAAAAATAATAACAAGCTCCCAGTTTACGGACATCCCTAATCCCTGTAATACATCGAGGTATTTATAAAACCCACTAAAACTTTTAAGTGCTATAATAAATAAACTTGTCCCCACTGCTAAGCCCATCGGCAGTCCACCAAGAAGTACCAATGCAGGGACAATTAAAAATCCACCGCCTACGCCTACCAGACCTGTCAAAATCCCTACCAGAACGCCCTCAATCATTATCTTCCACCAAGCGTGGCTAATTTCAAGACCACCGTCAAGCATCAAGTGGGTTTTATCGCGAAACATCATAACTGCTGCCACCAACATTACCCCGGCAAAAAGTAACAGCTGAAAAGTAGCTGAAACATAACCCGCAAAAACGGCTCCTAAATAGGTTCCTGCCATACCAGGCAATCCGAATAAAACAACACTTCGCCAGTGGACCTGTTTTTTTAAAACACAAGGGATAAATCCGGCCAAGCTAATAGCTCCAACTATTCCCAGTGATTCGGCAATAGCTACCTTTTCTGGTTCTCCGGCAAGGTAAATTAATACTGGCACCGTAAGTATCGAGCCGCCAGAGCCCAACAAGCCCAATGACAATCCAACCAGCAGTGCCCCAATCCATGCTAATATCATAATAAACCTAATATACAATTAATTCGGATGGCCGACTATCAATCGACCACCCGCAGGTTAGGGGATCTATCAAATAACAGAGCAAAAGCCAAATAGCTACATACTCTGCTCATGCTTGGCAAATTCTAACTCTTATAGCACAGAATCTGCTTCTGCTACAAACCCTTTACCCAAATCGTTTTCAGGTGTTAGTTTTTAGCTTTGGCACTGGTTTGGGAATTATCTTCCACACCAATTCCCAGCTTGGCAAAAATCTGTTCGGCCAGGCACCAGCTTGTAAGGGATGACTGAAATAAATTGAGCCCTACAAACAGGGTTAACAGGAACCAGTAGGGACTCACAAAATATCCCAACGCTAAACTTACAGTGACAATTGTACCGGCCAGCATGCGTATAGCACGTTCCATGGGCCGCATTGTTGAACAACTTGGATTTTGATTACTCATAATATTGCTTTGTTAATAATTGAAAGTTAATTCTTTGTCATGCAGATTCTTCGACGCTTAACGAATAGGCATGCAGCGGATTTTGTTTTTCGGCGCCGGTTTCTTTGTTATAAGCTTTCACCTCATTGATTACACGCTTTACACATTCCTCATCTTGGATAGAAAAAAACAATGAGGAATAAATACCGTGATCATCACCCGCAAACCAGCTAGAGATCTCGGGCTGATATTTGTCAGTTCTAAAACCGTGCACATCCGTTTCGCTGTAAATCGGAACCTTCTGTCGTGCTAAAATCTTGCGCACGTCATTGGTATATTCTTCGATACTAAGTATGATTAATAACTTCATAATGTGATGTTTTGATTATTGATAATCACGACCGGGCTCACAATCCAAGCCCCGGCCGTGATACCTGCTTAACCTTACGTTTGCTCTCCTTTGAGCTCCTTCACTTTGTTTTCGACCATAAAGTAGATCAACGGTATCATTACCAGTGTTAATGCTGTAGATGCTACCGCACCGCCCATCAGTGAAATCGCCAGTCCCTGGAATATCGGATCGAACAGTATAACTACCGCACCAATGACCACCGTACCGGCCGTCAACAGAATGGGCATACTTCGTACGGCCCCGGCCTCAATAACCGCTTGTTTGAGCGATTCACCGTCATCCAACCTAATATTGATAAAGTCGATCAGTAAGACGGAGTTTCGCACCATAATACCTGCCAGGGCAATCATACCAATCATGGATGTGGCTGTAAAGAAGGCGCCCAGCACCCAGTGACCCACGAGAATACCGATCAACGAAAGTGGAATAGCGATCATCATAATAATGGGCACTTTGAAATCCTGGAACCAGCCGATAATCAGCATATAGATGATCACCAGTACAACGGCAAAAGCAATTCCCAGATCACGGAATACCTCGTAGGTGATCTGCCATTCACCGTCCCATTTAAGCGTATAATCGTCCGTCATAAATGGCTGTCCGGCAAAAATCTGCGACAGGTTATAACCTTCAGGCATTTCAATATTATCGATCTCTTCGCCCGTGTCGAGCAAGGCATAGACCGGACTTTCGATTTCTCCGGCTACCTCAGCCAATACATAAGTTACGCGCCGCTGGTTTTTGCGGTGGATGCTGGATTCAAGCGTATCCTCGCTCATCGTTACCAAATCAGCCACGGGAATCATCGCTCCGGATGCCGACTTCATGTGCAACTGTTTAAGTTTTTCGATATCAGAGCGATCAGCCTTCGGCAACTTCACCGTGATAGGCACATCGTTCAGCTCAGTTTCACTATAAAGTCGCGAAACATCCTTTCCTCGAAGCGCCATCGTTACGGTCTGTACCACCTGCTTGGATGAGATACCAGACATCATTGCTTTTTCGGTATTTACATCCAGCTTATACTTCGTCTGCGGTGCTTCAACCATCCAGTCTACATCGACAATACCGGCGGTTTTCTCGAAAATATCTTTCACCCTGCTACCGACCCGCTTACGCTCATCGGTATCGGGACCGTAAACCTCGGCTACAATCGTAGACTGTACCGGAGGTCCGGGCGGTACCTCAACAACTTTGACGTTGGCGTCATATTTTTCGCCCACTTTCTGAACCATGGGACGAAGTCGTTTAGCTATAGCGTGACTTTGATCGCTACGCTCCCCTTTATCAATCAGGTTCAGCTGGATATCCGCCACATTCGCGCCCTTTCGCAAGTCGTAGTGCCGTACGAGCCCGTTAAAATTAATCGGGGCATTATCACCGGCATAAATCTGGTAGTCCTTAATTTCAGGCACATCCTTCAAGCTCAAACCTACTTCACGAGCAACCGCATTGGTCCGCTCCAGCGTAGTGCCTTCCGGCATGTCAATAATAAGCTGTACCTCATTTTTATTATCAAACGGTAACATTTTTACCTCTACCATTCTGAATACAAATAACAGTGTTGAAGCCAGAAGTAATACCGTTACCCCAATAATAAATGCCCATCGCTTAAATGTACTTTCGAGCAGTGGTTCCATGGTACGAGCGTACCACTTATAAATGAGCGTTTCTTTAAGATCATATTTCTTTTCTTCTCCGTCTTCATCCTTCTCAGTATTACCGTGCGGCAACAGAATATATGCCAGCCACGGAGTAATAACGAGAGCAACAATCAGTGAGAAAATCATAGCCAGCGAAGCGCCAATCGGCATGGGACTCATATAAGGCCCCATCAATCCCGATACAAAAGCCATCGGCAATACCGCTGAAATTACGGTGAACGTGGCCAGAATAGTCGGGTTTCCAACCTCACTAATCGATGCGATAGCCGCCTGTTTGAGCGGGAGTTTCTTCATCTTAAAGTGCCTGTGCATGTTCTCCGCAATAATAATCGAGTCGTCAACTACAATACCCGTCACAAAAACCAGCGCAAAGAGCGTAATTCGGTTCAGGGTATATCCGAACATGTAGTACAGAAAGAGAGTAAGCGCAAAAGTTACCGGTACAGAAAGAAATACAACCAATCCGCCACGCCAACCGAGGGCCAAAGCCACAACAAACGTCACGGCCAAAATGGCCACCAGCAAGTGCTCAAGGAGTGAAAATACCTTGGCTGATGCAGTCTCCCCATAATTTCGAGTAGTGGTAACATTTACATCGTTCGGTATTAAACTCCCATCAAGCTTGTCTACTTTTCTTTCAATCTGCTCAGCAATATTCATTGCATCTGCACCGGATCGTTTGGCTACCGAAATGGTCACCGCGGGATACGATTCACCCGCATTTAGGCCGGACTGTTGAGCTTTTTGATGACCAACCCCATATGACACATATTCGGAAGGCTCCTCCGGTCCGTCACGGATCTCAGCAATGCTGTGCAAATAAATAGGATCTCCATTCTGCACATCTACAACGACGTTCCGTACATCTTCGGCGGATTTAAAAAAGTCTCCGGTATCCACCAAGTACTCGGTATCATTACTGCTAAATGATCCGGACGACAGTTCTTGATTAGCCGCTTGTATTTGTCCGACTACCTGCATCGGATCGATACCATAAGAGGACATTTTATTCTTGTCCAGATTTACTGAAACCTGTCGGGTACGCCCACCGTGGATATCGGTCTGCGCCACATCCTCAATCTGCTTAATATCCAAGGCCATCTCATCGGCCACGCGACGCAAATCAAAATCGCTGTATTTATCACTCCATAACGTCAACGTCATGATCGGGACATCATCGATGGAGCGAGTTTTAACCATGGGTTGGGTCGCCCCCTCGGGAAACCGATCCATGTTCTTCATGATCTCATTATAGAGCCGTACCAAACTGCGCTCTACATCTTCGCCAACGTAAAATCGGGCAGAAACCATCGCCTGATCGGGCATAGAAGTAGAATACACATATTCAACCCCTTCAATATTTGAGAGGACTTTCTCCAGCGGGATCGCAATATTCTTTTCGACCTCCTCAGGCGTTGCCCCGGGATAACCGACAAAAATATCGGCCATCGGCACATCAATTTGTGGCTCTTCTTCGCGCGGTGTCAGATACGTTCCGTAAAAACCCAGCGCCAGAAACACAATCATCAACAAGGGCGTCAACTTTGAGTCGATAAACCCTTGCGCTATTTTTCCTGCAATTCCAGTCTTCATAATGGTATATCTAAATAATTTCTATTTACTGCGTATTTACTTTGCGACCTTCCCGTAGTGGCTGATCAACCGAAGCCACATACGATTCACCTTCCGACAAGCCCGATAAGACCTCTACCCCATCGGCATTTTCATCGCCAAGGCGAACCCAGCGGAGCACAATTTCAGAATCATCATTCAGCGTGTATAAACCGGTCAACTGTCCGCGCTCAACAATGGCAGACTTGGGTACGACAATCGAACGATCACTCTCCGTTACCAATCCAACCTGAGCAAACATTCCCGATTTTATACCTGCATTCTTTTCCAACTCGGGCAACATCAGCTCAACAGCAAACTGTCGGCTACCGCGATTACCAGCCTGATTAATATTTTGAACCACTCCAATACCATCGGTATAGCCGGCGGCTTTTATATCCACGGAAACAGTATCATCATAATTAAACAACGAAATATTGCTCTCCGGAACGGTGATCTTCACTTTCATGATACCCTCCTGCTCAAGAGCAATAATAGGTTGTCCCGGTGAGGCCATATCACCTTCGGAAGCCATCTTTGAGACCACATATCCGTTGAAAGGGGCCGTTAACCTGGTGTAATCAAGCATATCTTCCACTTCCTGAAGTTTGCTCTCCAGCGTTTGTACTTTGGCCTTGGCCATCTCGTACTGTGTGGAAATATCATCCAGCTCCTTTTGGGTGGCGCTTTCCTGCTCATGCAAATTCTTAATTCGGTTATAATTGGTTTCTACATTTTGCAGCGACGCCTTTGCTTCAATTAAACTTGATTCAACCTGATTCATCTGCGCCTGCAGGTTATCATCTTTAATCTGAATCAACACGTCACCCTTGCTGACATAATCTCCTTCTTCAAGATCTAGCTGGGCGATACGTCCCATCACTTTGGTACTCATGTTGATTGTACGATCACTGCTTACCGTACCTGAAAAACGGTGCGATGCCGTTCCCTGCACGTATTCTGCAGTTTGCGTATCTACCGTTACGGGCTGATCACCTGCGGGCTGCTCACTTTCAGAAGAGCTGCATGAGATCCCCACCAACATTAGCACTACAAGTGCAGATAATAGTCTTCCTGATATATTCATGATTCTGTTCTTCATTGTTCTATTTGTTTTGTTGTTAAAATCTTATGGGAAAATTAGTAGGGCATTTCACGCTCAAGCAGTAGCTCCAATGTTGCTACACTTAAATTGTATTGATAGAGCGCGTTTAATCGCTGCAGTTTACTTTGGAGCAACTTAGTTTCTGCCTGCAGCAGATCAGTTGTTTTTTCCATCCCTTGCTCATAACGATTATTTCGGATACGGAAATCTTCATCCGCCTGCGCTACTGATGCTTCAGCAAATTCGAGTTGTTCCTGTGCCTGATCAAGTGAGCGCTGAGCCTGCTGAATCTCCATCTTATTCTTGAAAAGACTACTTTCGTAAGCCAACTCGGCCTTTTTGTACTGGGCTTTGGATTCCATAACCTTGCCCACATTTTTAAATCCTTTAAATAGATCCCACTTGAGCGTCGCCCCAATCATGTAACTGTCGCCCTGCGTACCAAATGGCACTTCATCGTTAAACTCGTAGCTACCAAACAGGTTTATATTGGGAATGAAATTGAACTTAGAGGACCGCTGCATCTCCTTGGCCGCCGACATCCGGTACTTCATAGCCTCAATTTTGGCATTTGTGGAATTTTCGGGATCAATCATTTCATCCGAAATTCCCGGACGAATCTGCAGGCTGTCCGTCGCCTCAATGGCAATATCTTCTTCGATATTCAGCAAATAGCGGAAATTATCCTGCACCGTCTGCAGTTGGTCGCGAACTTTCGACTGTCGACTTTTGAGCTCCAATACACGGACTTTCGCTGCCAAGTAATCGGCTTTGTTGATCATATCCTGTTCATAATAATTCTTGGCCTGACGTTCATTCTCACTAGCCATTTCAAGCGACTTTGTTATAACCTCATCTTGCTTCTCCATCAATTGGAGCTGATAATAGGTATCCTTCACCTGGTAGCGGACATGCTGTATCGTCCCCTCCATCTGTTTTTTTGCGGCTTCCAATTGATTTTTTACTGCCCGGCGCTGAAAAATAGCATCAGCATTAAAGAGTGGCTGCTGCGCCTTAAAGGTCGTCGTAAAATTATCGTAGGCATCAGGATCATTTAACCGGGTTGGATTAAAGTCGGCCTGCGTCACCGCTTCCTGCTTTAATTTAAAGCCAAAAACATTCAGCGGATCATTTGTTGAAACGCCCGTCTCCTCTATAGAAAGCTGCGGCAAAAATGTGGCATTGGTTTGCCGATACTGTGAGCGGGTCTTCTCCATATCGGCCTCGGCCATCCGAATTTCAAAACTAGCCTCTTCGGTAATGGAAAGGGCCTCTTGCAGGCTCATCTCCCGAACATCCGTCGTATCATTAGTATTAGACTGCGCCAGTATCGGTTGGAACGAAAACACCATTACCCCGGCCAACAGCACCAATATTTTGTTTGTCATCTTGTTAATAGTTCGCATTGTATTCCATCTTATTTAATAGTTTTTATCCCTGAGCACTTCAGAGAAGATTTCTTTCAAAATCCAGGTTTACAGCTGATCAATTACTTTTTGCAATTTTGATCGCACCTCATCCGCAATGGGATGTAACTCGTCATTATCAACTGACTGCATCGAAGCCACCGGATCTACCGCAGAAACCTCTACTTGTCCATCTTCGTGCTCTTCAACAATCACATTGCAAGGCAGCATTACTCCTATTTTATCTTCTGATGTGAGTGCTTTGTGCGCAAAATGAGGATTGCAAGCACCCAGTATTCGATACTTCTTAAAATCCACGTCCAGTTTCTTCTTCAGCGTATCGGTAACATCAATTTCAGTAAGCACCCCAAATCCCTCGTCTTTAAGCAGGGCAGTGACCGTTTCAATAGCTTCGTCGAATGACTGATCGGTTGTTGCAGAATAAAAATATTTCATAACACTGTTGGTTTGATTGTTTTTTGTCATGCATGAATATAGGAACAGAAACTATAGTTGTCAATACAAGTAAATACATATATCTAATAACACTGATATATTTCCTCTATAAG
>JBEPWP010000061.1:0-8700 GCA_041642355.1 Fodinibius sp.
TCGAAAGATTTCTTCAAGGTTTTCATCTTTAAGTTGATCGGTGATGGACGCAGTTCTTCGATCTTGCCAGACAATGGCATTGTAGATGGGTTTACCGGTTTTGCGATCCCAAACGATGGTTGTTTCGCGCTGATTGGTGATGCCGATGGCGGCAATTTTGTTGGGACGGATATCAGCTTTTGTAACGGCTTCAGCAGCAACGCTGGTTTGTGATGACCAAATTTCATTGGGATCGTGTTCGACCCAGCCCGGCTGTGGAAATATTTGTTCAAATTCTTTTTGTGCCATGGTCTTTACGGCGCCGTAACGGTCGAACAGAATGGCCCGAGAACTGGTAGTCCCTTGATCTAATGATAAAATATATTTCATAACAGTGGTTATTTACGGACCAATTGTTAATGCAAGTAACCAACTGAGGGGTAGAAAAGAAAATGTTATCGATGAGGAAGTGAAATTAATTTTCCAGGAGCATATCTGAATAGGAATGGGAGATAAGTTGATCATCCGAAATATCAAATAGGGTAAGGTATTTTTGGCACTGCTCGCGAAGTTTTTCTTCCCCAATCGTGCCATCTTCATCGATAGCTTCAATCTCTACGAAATTGCCAAGCTCTTTCACCTGATCGATATGGAATTTTACGTTGTCGATAAAATAAATTTCGCGCTTCTTGTCCACAACTACTTTGGTACCTAAGGCGTTATTCAACAGCGCATGTAATTTTTTGGGATGTTCAGCTGGCACTAGGTTAATATTAGATGCCTTGGGACCGGATTGGTTGTCCCGTTTGTAGAAAATAAGATTATTCTCGATGGTACCCTGACGAAGTTTAAGTCGCCCCTCGGGCACGTCAAAATAGGTGTCCACCTGATGGTCGGTTCCTTTGAAATCGGCATTGTGCTCATTAAGCATTGTACGGATACGATCGGGCTGATCGCAATGGGCTTTTATTTCGATATTAAGGATGCTCATGATACTATATCTTCTATTTTCTTTTAAGCAATTGGCCGTACATCATCATCTTTTACGGCCGCCCAATCCAAGTAGCAGTTACGAACTTTTTTCATGTTTTCTTCCAAATTTTCGAGTGTCCAGTCTGAGACATCAATAGGTTCGTGTATATGTGCGGTAACTTGCCCTGATTTTGTGATCATGGTCCCCCCCTTGCTGAGGTCACGATTTCCTTCAAAGTAAATGGGTACGATGGGGTAGTCTAAATCCATAGCCATTCGAAAGGGTCCTTTTTTAAACGGACCGATAATGCCGGGATGTTTGCGCGATCCTTCTGGGGCCATCATAACTGAAAGCTGATCTCGCTTGATACGACGGTGCGTTTTCTTAAGTGTTTGGATCGCTTTCTCTGTTTTTTCGCGCTTGATAAAAATTTGTCCGGTGAGCCGCCCTAAAATCAGAAAGATGGGATTGTACTGAAATTCCCATTTGGCAACAAAACGAACTTTGGGTAATCCCAACGCCAAAAGGGTAAGTACATCCAAAGTTGAACTGTGGTTGATGATAAAAACGGCCGGACTGGTTAACTCATCGGCATGCATCTTAATATCAAAGGAAATGCCGCTGATCCACATTGTTGGTCGAACCATGATTGGAGCAATTTGTTCAACAACGAAGTTTGAGGCTTTTCCAAAAGAGATGAATAAAAGAAATAGAATAATAGGGGTAAAAATTAGAAAGACCAGAAAAAAAGTAGCAATCGCCAAGATGCTGCGCAGGTATTCTGTGAAACCGAAATCCGAATAGCCCATAAGTCCCTAATTATTCACCAATTTATTTATGAGGTGCCTAATATAGTAAAATGATGGTTTATTGCGAGAATAAGTCATTTGATTTGATGGCCTCTTTTATACAGATTGCGGTGACCTTTCAAAAACCAATCAAACAGAGGATGACGGATACAAATAGTTCTATGCTTACCCAATTATCTAAGGGAAATCGGATTAATATTGTTATTGCTCTTATTGTAATAGCGATCGGTATTATCTTTGCCGGAGATCTTCCACAGTATGGAGATCATTATGGGATTTGGTCTGTATTACCACCGCTTATTGCTATTGTATTAGCTTTTTGGACACAGGAGGTGGTAAGTTCTCTGTTCGTCGGTATCGTTTTAGGAGGATTTATTTCAGGGAATATTAATATTGTAGATGCCTATTTGATACCCTCTATTGGAACCGAAAACTTTGCGTTAATTCTGTTGGTTTATCTGTGGTCGCTGGGCGGATTAATAGGGATATGGACGCGAACCGGTGGCGCCGAACGTTTTGCCGACTGGGCAGGAAGTAAAATTGTTAGAGGACCAAAATCCGCTAAATTTTTTACTTGGATGATGGGATTAGTCTTTCATCAGGGTGGGACCATTAGTACAGTTTTAACAGGTGCTACGGTGCGACCGATTTCGGATGAACAGGGTGTTTCTCACGAAGAGAGTTCCTACATGGTTGACTCAACAGCTTCCCCGGCTGCTACGGTTATTCCCTTTAATGTTTGGCCTATCTATATTGGTGGATTGGTTGTTGGAACGATTCCCCTTTTCGAAACCACGCAAGATGCTGTTGCTTTTTTCTTTCAGGCCATTCCATTCAACTTTTATGGGATATTTGCACTGCTAATGACATTGTTTTTTGCTTGGGAATTACTTCCATGGGTACCCGGTAAAAAAATGCGCGATGCAATTAGTCGGTCAAGAAATGAGGGAAAACTGGATCGGGATGGGGCGGAGCCGATGTCCTCCAAAGAATTGACTGAGATGGATATTCCGGAAAATTATAATTCCGGATTGATTGATTTCTTTGGTCCTATTGGTACCCTGTTGGGCGTAGCAATTATTCCCTATATCACCACGTTCTATATTATGGGTAATACCGAAGATCCCATGTTGTTGATTGCTGAAGCTTTTGTTTTAGCTGTGTTAGCGGGGATGTTTATCGCCTTGGCGAAAGGCATGGAGCTTAAAACGGTGATGGATGGTTTTGTAGATGGTTGTAAAGGGGTAACGATTGGAGCTATTGTTCTGGCGCTTGCGGTGACACTGAAAGAGGTGGCCGAATCGGTGGGTACTGCTGAGTATGTTGTGGCGTTAGTGGGTGATTCCATCGCCCCGATGTTTTTACCTACAATATTGATGGGATTATGCATGTTAATTGCCTTTGCAGCGGGTACATCATTTGGCACTTATGCTGTTGTATTTCCTGTAGCAATGCCGCTGGCGTGGGCTATCCTTCCCGATCCATTTTTTATAACATTGTGTTTTGGGGCCGTTGTAGGCGGTAGTGTATTTGGTGATCAGTGTTCACCTATTTCTGATACTACCATTCTTTCGTCGCTGGCCACCGGTAGTGATTTAATGGATCACGTAAAAACGCAAATCCCATTAGCTCTTACCGCTGCGGGTATTGGCGCCGTATTATATACGTTGATTGTTGCTTTGTTTGTTTAATGTAATCTGGTTAAGCAGCTTTGCCGTGTGTCTAGATTAACTCTGAAAGGTTTAATAACATAGTATTGAAAAACAAGATTACTCTTTCAATTCCGAAGTACAGTGTGGGCAACGTGTAGCTTCCACAGGAATATCAGAAAAACAGTAGTTACACTTTTTTATTGAAGGGGCAACAGGTTCAGGCTTTGTATTAGGCCGCTTCAGCTTGTTGATATATCGTATTAGAATAAATACGGCAAATGATACAATTAGAAAGCTGATGGCTGTATTTATAAATAGCCCGTAATTTAGGGTTACGGCTCCCACTTCTTGGGCGGCAGATATAGTAGCGTAGGGTGGAGGAATACTTCCTTCTTTGAGGACAATAAAAAATTCCGAAAAGTCAACGCCTCCCATCAACAGTCCGAGAGGTGGCGTTAAAACATCTTTTACAAGAGATTGGACAACACCCGTAAAGGCTGCTCCTATGATGATCCCCACAGCCATGTCAACCACATTTCCCTTAATGGCAAATTCTTTAAATTCTTTTAGCATAATTGTTTCCGTTATATTCTGATAGTTAACTTCTTGATAAAATTAACTTTACGAAAATATAAGGTAAAAAACTATAGGCGCGGGCTTGATCAAGAAAGGGAGACGACGAGAGTTGTCTTAAGATTGTGGAATAATTGCAGAGATATCTTCAAAGTTGAGATATATTTCGTCCATCTCATTGCCGTTGTCATCTTTAACCACAACTTTGTCTAAAACATCGTTTGGTTCAATGGCTCCAGCTGTTATTTCAATTGTTACTCCGCTCTCGAAGATGATTTTATAATCAGTCACAACTTTTAATCTTTTGAATTTGAAGTACCAAAAATAAGTATGGCACCTGAATGCCGTTATATATCCAAAATGGATATATAATTGAATTCATTCAGATGCCAATCGTAAAGATTAGAAGAGGAAAAAATTAAATTACTCCTCTTCGTCAGACGGTTCCTCGTTTTCTTTTAACGTAGTTTCCTTGGCTTTTGTCTCATCATCATTGCCGCCTTCCAACTCAGCTGTTTTATCGTTTTTAGCTGTTCCATTTAACCATTCCATAACTTCTTTGCCAGACACTTCTTCGCGTTCAACAAGTTCATCAGCAAGTTTATCCAGGATATCCCTGTTTTCTGTAATGGCCGTCATGGCACGATCGTAGGCTTCTTTAAGTATTCTGAGGACTTCCTCATCTACTTCTCGGGCCGTATTTTCGCTATATTCTTTGGAGCTGCCCATCTGTTCTCCCAAGAAAACCTGTTCGCGCTGGCTGCCAAATGCGATATTGTTAAATTTATCGCTCATACCCCAGTCGAGCACCATCTTGCGCGCTAATTTTCGAATCTGCTTGAGATCGTTTTCAGCTCCACTCGTGGCGGTGTTAAAAATGAGGTTTTCTGCAGCACGTCCGCCCATCATCACGGCCATACGATCAAGCATATACTTTTTCTCGTATAAATATTTTTCTTTGTCGGGCATCTGCATAGTTACCCCCATGGCTTTGCCCCGTGGTATTACGGTCACTTTGTGGATAGGATCGGTATTGGGCAATGCAGCCGCAACAATGGCGTGTCCAGCTTCGTGATAAGCTAACAGTTTTTTCTCGTGGTCTGTAAGCCTGATGCCTTCACGTTTAAGCCCCATCATCACTTTGTCGCGAGCTTGATCAATATCCTGTTGTTCAATAGCTTTGCGTTTGTAGCGTGCTGCAATAAGGGCAGCTTCATTGAGAAGATTTTCCAAATCAGCACCGCTAAAACCGGGTGTTGAACGAGCAATTTCTTCAAGGTTTACATCCTCCGAAACCTTCTTGTTTTGCGCGTGGATATTTAGAATTTGTTCGCGATGCTCTTGGGTAGGCAGGTGTACGGTAATTTGTCGATCAAATCGACCGGGACGCAATAATGCCTTATCCAGAATATCGGGGCGGTTGGTTGCGGCCATTACCACAACGCCTTCATTTTTTTCAAAACCGTCGAGCTCCGAAAGTAACTGGTTGAGTGTTTGTTCGCGTTCATCGTGTCCGCCACCGAGGCCAGCTCCACGTTTACGTCCAATAGAATCAATCTCATCAATAAAGATAATAGCTGGTTCTTTTTCTTTTGCTTTATTAAACATATCACGCACACGCTTGGCGCCGACTCCTACAAACATCTCCATAAAGTCGGAACCGGTGATTGTAAAAAATGGTACGCCTGCTTCACCTGCTACAGCACGTGCAAGTAATGTTTTCCCGGTACCGGGAGGGCCTACCATTAGCAGGCCACGGGGAATTTCGCCACCCAGAGAATCAAATTTGTCGGGATTTTTGAGAAAGCTTACCACCTCTTGCAGTTCCGTTTTTGCTCCTTCCAGACCGGCTACATCCTCAAAGGTGGTGTTGACTTTTTCAGCATCCTGTAACTTGGCTTTGCTTTCCCCGATCTTGAACATGTTTTGTCCCTGCATACGCATCTGCCGGAAGAATTGGAAGCCAATCATGATTAGAAAGATTAGGGGTAATCCCCAGAGTAAAACGGTCCACCAGTTAAAATCACTTTGAGGTCTTGTTTCAACGGTTACTTCGTGCTCTTCAAGCATGCTCATCAATTTATCGTCCCCGAAAGAGGGTAGATAGGTGTTAAAGCTTTGATAATGAGTGGTATCGTTCTCAGCAGCATTAAGCTGAATTGCCTCTTTAAGATCACCACTTACTTGGTCACCTTGAATAACGACTTTTTCAACATTTTCAGAGGTTATCTGACTACGAAACTCACTGTAATCAATGGTGGGTGGACCACCGAAAAGTCCGCCGCTTTGTGAGCTGAATAACCAAAAGCCAAACAACGCAGCTAAAACAATCCAGTAAAAGGTATATTGATGTTTGCCGCCCGGACCTTTGAGTCCTTTTTTCTTTTTGTCTTCGTTCTTGTTTTGTTGCTTATTCTCTGCCATAAAATCGTATTAAAGTCAATCAACTATAGTTGGGATAACGATGTAACCACATGTAACGAAAGTTAACGGTCCAGCAATTCCAAAATTCTGAATCAATCGTTACATATTATACAAAAAAAGCCTCTGAGGCTATCAACCAGCAGAGGCTTAGAGAGAGTTTTTTACATATTGTGAGTCGGGAGGGGATCGAACCCACGACCCACGCCTTAAAAGGGCGTTGCTCTACCAACTGAGCTACCGACTCTCGGGTTAAAAACAGATTCCAAATATACGGATTTCACCGGATTAATTTCAAGGAAAAATCCAGGAAAATTTTATTACTTATAAATCAGTGAGATTGGCAGAGTATATTGGTTGATTGTGTCAAAAAAATAGTACCTTCAACGTATTTATTAAGAAAATTAGATATGTTTTGCAGCCCGATATTTTAAAAGAGTTTTCTATTTATCCAATAAAGATTCCTACTCCGTTCGCCGTAGGCGACGTTTTTAGTTATCTGATTAAAGACGAAAAAAATGTGCTCGTCGATGCCGGTCAATATACCGATGATGCCTACGAGTGTGTCCGCCACCATTTGCAGGCAAAGGGGTTGGAAATAAAAGATATTGATGAGATTTGGCTTACCCATGGTCATCCCGATCACTACGGCCAGTCCGCGCGGCTTGCCGATCGTGCGGGGGCAGCAGTTTATGGTCATCCACTGGAACGCTCAAATTTTGGAGGCAATGATGACGCTGACTTATTTGAGGTTTTTTTTCAAAAACATAACATACCTCAAGATGATATCCAGAATATGGTTAATCAGCTGGATTGGCTGCAGCAGTTTCAACTGTCTATAGAACCTGAATGGGTAGAAGATGGAGCAGCATTAACCAGTGGTAAGTTGTCCTTCAAAGTTATGCACACGCCCGGCCATGCTCCCGGTCATCTATCGTTTAAAAGTGATCAAGGAATTATTTTTGGCGGGGACCTTTTGCTGGGACATATTAGCACCAATGCCTTAATTAATTTTGATACGGAAACGGATCAACGTAACAAGAGTTTATTGCAGTATCGGGATTCGTTAAAATGGATTCGCAAGCAGGGCGGGTTGGTACTTCCCGGGCACGGAGAAATCATAGAAAATGCGGCTGATGTTGCCAATCATCACCTCGGCGAACATAGTAAGAGATTTCAGAAAATTAAGCAGCTGCTGCGGAATGAGCCGATGACATTATTGGAATTGTCTCAACGTATTTTTGCTGATGCCATTAAAAAAGGTGCCCTGTTTCTGGTTTTGTCAGAAGTGTTGGGTTACCTGGATTGGGGAATTGAAGAGGGGACTATCGAGGTAGATGAGTCTAAAATGGAATACCGGGTGGTAAGCTGATAAAGAATTATGAATTAGCATTTAAAAATGAAAAATTGTATCCACAGATTTGACAAAAAGGTGACCTATTAAGAAACTGCTAACTGCTATGTCTACGATTTTCACAAAAATTATTGAGGGTGATATTCCCTGTCATAAGGTAGCCGAAACTGAAGAACACATCGCTTTTTTGGATATTAATCCCATTGCTGAGGGACATACACTGGTAGTTCCGAAGAAAGAAATCGATTACTTTTTTGACTTATCCGATAATCTTATGCAGAGCACTATGGAGTTGTCAAGAAATATAGCAAAGTCCATTGACAAAGCATTGAACCCACTTCGAACCGGAGTGATTGTGCAAGGTTTGGAAGTGCCGCATGCTCACGTGCATTTAATTCCATTGTATAAAGAGAGGCAGGTGATGGCGTTGGGACATAATGTGTCGGTGAGTGAGGAGCGGATGGTTGAATTGAAAGAAAAGATTGCTGCTGAGGTAAATCTATGAAAATATCCGTGTTAAATGGGCCAAACCTTAATATGTTGGGTAAGAGAGATCCTGACCAGTATGGCACCGATACGCTCGAAGATATTGAGCAATTGCTGATTGATTTGTTCCCTGATCATGAAATAATTTTTTTTCAGAGCAATCTGGAGGGTGAACTGGTGGAAGCTATCCAGTCGTTCATAGACAGTGACTTAGATGGCCTCATTGTTAACTTTGGCGGGTTTTCACATACCTCCGTTGCGATCCGCGATGCGCTGGATTTAATTGATATCCCCATAGTAGAAGTGCACTTGTCAAATATCCATGCCCGAGAAGAGTTTAGAGAGCAAACATTAACGGGGGCAGTGGCCGATGGTATTATTACCGGATTTGGGAAACAAAGTTATTTGCTTGGGGTACATGCCCTTGAGAAGCTTGTAAAAGCTGAATAAGTA
>JBEPWP010000062.1:0-8050 GCA_041642355.1 Fodinibius sp.
CGTTTGAAGGTAATGAAATCGCATTCCCCTTTGTCCTTGTGATCGAAATAATAAATTTCTTTAAATTTTCTGCGTAGATGAAGATATATTAAGTTTTCAAGCTTCCTTCCTTTATCCCGTTGCGGTGTTCCCGATACGCTGTCCAACATTCCCGTGTCAACGGCATATACTTTTCTGGGATTAATGAGTTGGGCTTTTGTTGAATAGCTAAACATTGGTACGAAAGCAAACAGGTATGACATCTCCAGATGGGACAACCATGTCAAAATAGTGCTGGTGGCTTTAATGGATAAAGGTTGTTTTAATTTTGAAGCAGTGATGCGGTTTCCAATGTTGGAGATCAGGAATGCTGCCAGCCTTTGCAGGCTTTTAGTATCTTTAATGCCATATCGGGCAACAATGTCTCTCATCAAAATGTCATCAAACAAAGAGGCAAGCTGTTGTGAGTCATGAGATTTTAGATATTCCGGAAAACCTCCGTTTTTTAAATACTGTTCGATGCTATTTTTGGTAGGTGAGATGTTTTTAAATTGCAGGAATTCAGTATATGAGAATGGAAATAATTCCTTAGTAATATGTCGTCCGGTTAGCTTTGTGCCAAGTTCTTTGCTCAGGAGAGATGCATTTGATCCTGTTACAACAACCCTTAGTCCCTCGTCTAGTTTTTCCCGTACGTATAACTCCCATTTTTCAATAATTTGAATTTCATCGAGAAAAATAATTTCTATTTCGTGATCTTTAATGATGCCATCGAGTCGGATGAAATCATTTATCGAAAAGCCATATAACAGGGGTGATTCAAAGTTGAGGTAGAGGTGACGGTCGTTTTTTAGTTCATTAATTAGTTGGAGCATCAGTGTGCTTTTTCCACAACGTCTGATTCCAGATATGATTAATGCATGAGTCGATAGGGTTTGTAAATTCGGCAGGAATTCCCGCCTTAAGCCCTTGTCCAGACTTTTAAGACGCTTTTTTTGTTGGATTACTACTTGCTCAAGTGTGCTTTGAAGAATCATCTTGCTTTCGTGTTTGTTTGTTTGCAAGATACAAAATTGTTTGATTGAATCAAACAGAATTGTATCTTCATATACAACGCTTGAGGCTTGGTACGATATTTTATGCTCGACACGACACTATTATCTTCAGAACATTTCTTCCGGGTTGAAACTCAGGAATTCTTCAATGGATATTCCTGCGGAACCAACGAGTAGTGTTTGGGATGGGGCGAATATCCTTGTCTTGAGTATTTCCCGATGTGGGCGTTGATGGATGATTTATTAAATTTTTCAGTCAGTAAAAAGGAATAATTTTACTCAGTGTATTGAGTAAAATTATTCAATGTATTGAGTAATTTCAAGAGAAAGAATTTTTTTAATGGTTTATCCTAAAAATGTGTATTTGGCTCAAAAATGTACGACACCTTCAGCGTCGATTTTTCTTGTTTGTAAATTTGCTATAAATATAGGAGCCCTTCAGGCTCCCTTCTATAGCAGCAATGAGACATGACCCCGAAGGTGGGTCAAATATTTATAGAACAAAGCATTAAATAAAATTCGACCCCCAAGGTGGGTCGTATCCCTTCGTCGGAGTATTTGTAATTTTCTCCGTTTTTTCTTATTGGATTTCTTTGACAGGCAAAGTAGCAGAGCTGAATAGTTCCGGGGCGATAATTGATGAAATGATTACTAGCCTGGACAATTCATAAATTATCTATTACGATGTTCAACTACCGGCTAAATAAAGTCGTCCTCAATAAAATTGACTTGAAAATAATTCATTATTCCCTTCATCAATTTCATTTGCGGTTGCCTTTATTTATTGGCATTTGAACATCTCATGACGAAAACTTATGAATAGACCAGGCTAGTTGGTACTGTCTGCCGTTTTTTCTGTTTAGACTTTGTGGCCCGGGGTTAAGTCAGGGCTTCACTAGAAGTGAAACCCTGACAAGGAGTCCGCAGATTAGGCAAGTAGGCGATTAGGTTGGTAGGGTGGTTAATTGGTAATATAGGGGACGCTTTGAGTATGTCATTGAGGTTTCTATCCCCGGGCTCACTTCGACTGCGCTTTCGTGGCCAGGCCTGTTCCGACTTCATTCGGGAGGGTTATGGAGTGTGCCCCCTTCTGGGACGTGTTGCTGAGTAGATGTTAGCCGATGGACGTTCCGGTTGTGCCATTGATATGAGGCTGTTTGCTGACTGACAATTATGAACACCGCTTTGCCGGGATTGGGCAGTGTGGATTAATATTTGAGTTTTTGAGGATTTTGTCTGTTGTCCCAAAAGGTGTAAAGTTCTATAACTCCTTCATCTTTATTGACAAAATAGAAAAGGCTGTTGTGTTTTGTTATTAAAGCCTTACGTAGGATCTGCTGAAAAAGTCAGCAGTTAATTAAATTTATTTTTCATTGTCCTTTTTGGCATTGCCCCAAAAAGAACCAAATCCCGATAATGGTTTTTGTGAGTTTTTTCACTAAAACTTTACAAAACCTATATCGGGACTAGTCCGATTTAACCTATCTCCCCGCGAAAGCCAAAATTTCCAGCTATTGCGCAAGCCCTTGAAAGTCGCCCATTTTGGCTTCCCGCGATCCGCCGGCCCGGAAAGCGGACTGGCCACCGCGTCTTTAAATTGTGAATCTTTTTTAATCACAAAAGAATTCTTTTGAATAGTAACATGGTAACAAATTTTCTTCCCGAGTGCAGACTTAATTTAAGAGTTGCTTAAAAACCATTGCACTTTAAAGAAAATAATTCACTATAAATACTTTATATTTAAACGCTTATGCGTTATTCAGCAGGCGCTATTTACAGGGATTTTGTTGTAAGATTGATTTTCTAACCATAAGTAATATTTTTTCGTCAGCGGGTTAAAGCTTCGCGAACCTTACCCGTGCATACTATAAATTCATATGGATGAAGTAATTCAGTATTTGGCGTTTTCTTGTAAAGAAAACCTACAATCACAAAAGGAACTGTTTTTATAGAGAGTCTTTTACCGTGTTCCATATTTGCTTGCTCAGATGATGAAATTCTTTTGCTTGTTGTACCGTTGGTTTTCCATCGGGTAACAATCCCATTTCTCCGGGGTATCTGGCACAGAAGGTCATTTTCCTTTAGTCAGTTGCGACTGAAAAGGGATGAGTCATTACTTTTAATATGCCATACCGGGCCACTATTTGTTTCTTGTGAAAATACAAATCTGTTTGATTGAATCAAACGTCCCGGCTATATGCGCCTGGCTTTCAGACCATCGGTGACTTTATCAGCTTGAACGCATGGGAGAGGGTAATACGAAACTCTCAATATGCTGTGGATGCCACGGGTGGCGTATAAATAGCTTTGTTGTGGTTTCGGCTTTTTATTGTTCAAATTGGATGTTCTGATTCATCAATTCTACGTTAAAATTGATTTTTGCATTCAATGCTCTGAATACCTTTAGAATTGTTTCAAATCGTGCGTCTGTTAGATTATTTTCAATTTTAGAAATTTGGGCTTTTTTCACACCAATCATTTCTCCAAGTTGAGCTTGTGTCAAATGTTTGTCTTCTCGAATTCTCCTTATAGTTTGACCCAAAATATCAAGACGAAGTTCTTCTTCAAAATTATCTCGTTTTTCAGTTCCAATCTCGCCGATGTGTTTATCAATCATTTCGTCGAGACTTTCCTTTCTTAATCTATCACTTTTCATAACCCTTTATTTTTTTGTTCAAAATATTCTTTCCGTATTTCTTCCGCTTTCTTTATTTCTCCTTTTGGAATTTTCTGCGTTTTTTTAACAAATCCATGAGTTGCTAAAACTAATGTTTCTTCATTTTCCGTTTTATCCCAAAAGGCAAGACGCCTGTATTGATTTTTATTGTATTTAGTCCTTAGTTCCCAAATCAAATCATTTAGTTTCTTGAATAATTCCGGGTCGTTTACTATCTGGGCTTTTCTTGCGTTGTATAAGATTTTTTCTATCGTTTTATCATCAAGTGATTCAACGAAATCAATCGCTTCGCCAAGCAGCTCAATTTTAAATTTCTTATTCATTCATCTTTTTATACGAAGATACGAGTTTCTTAATTAGGAAACAATGAGAAATGGGTTTTTTGTTTTTTCGGAAACAAACGAATCTGTTTGATTCAATCAAACAGATTTGTATCATCAGATGCAATACTAGTATCCTTAGAATAATTCTTCCGGGTTGAAACTAAGGAATTCTTCAATGGATATTCCTGCGGAACCAACGAGTAGTGTTTGAGATGGGGCAAATTTTTTTACAAAAGCCTGCATTCCGCCTGATGGTCTTTTGTTGCCACTTTTAACTTCAATGGCAATTGTTTTGCCTGCTGATTCAATGACAAAATCGACTTCGTTGTTTTGTTCCCGCCAATAAAACAGCCGGAACTTTTTATTCATTGCATTATTGATCAATTGAGTTCCAACGGCTGACTCTACCAGTCGCCCCCATTCTATAGGGGATAATAGAGTTTCTTTAAAACTGTTGTTTCCCTGAGCAGTTAGCAGTGCATTGTTGAATACCTGAAATTTTGGGCTTGAAGCTCTTGATTTAAATTGTTTTCCGGAATATTTCTCAATACCACCAAGTAATCCTGCCTGGTGAAGGAGATTAAGGTAGTGGGATAAAGTTGTTGTGTTACCGGCATCCTGCAACTCTCCAAGGATTTTATTGAATGAAATTATCTGTCCGGAATATAGTGAGCCAATTTCGAATAGCCTTTTTAGCAGGGCAGGCTTGTCAACTCGCGATAGCATAAGGATATCTTTAGAAATACTTGTTTCTATTAATGCATCTTTTACATAGTTTTTCCATCTTTCTTCATCTTTGATCAGATTTGCAGTTCCGGGATATCCCCCGAAATAGATAAATTGTTCTACGTTCCAATCAAAGGCGGCTTTCATTTCGGGATATGGCCAGTGGTTTACCTGGATGACTTCAAATCTCCCGGTGAGTGATTCGGTGAGTCCCTTTTGTATGAGCAGGCGTGAAGAACCTAAAAGAATTATTTTCAGGTTAAGGTTTTCACTGGTGTCCTTGTCCCAATTGCGTTTTACGACTTCGCTCCAGTTTTCAATCTTTTGTATTTCATCTATTATTAGTAGTCCTTCCCCAGCTTTATTTATTTTCATTTTTATTCTGGTTGAATTCCATATTTGGTTTAGCCATTCTGAATTTCCCGGATTTATTGCATCGGCTGAGTCATAAATATATGGGATAGATATGTTTTTTACTAATTGGTTAACCATGGTTGTTTTTCCAACCTGGCGTGGGCCTGCAATGACTTGAATAAAGGATCTTTGGGCAAATATCCTTGCCTTGAGTATTTCCAGATGTGGGCGTTGATGCATGATTTATTAAATTTTTCAGTCAGTAAAAAGGAATAATTTTACTCAGTATATTGAGTAAAATTACTCAATGTATTGAGTAAAATCAAGAAAAAGATTTTTTTTAACGGTTTATCCTAAAAATGTGTATCTGGCTCAAAAATGTACGATACCTTCAGCGTCGATTTTTCTTGTTTGAAAATTTGCTATAAATATAGGAGCCTTTCAGGCTCCATTCCCTAGTAGCAATGAGATATGACCCCGAAGGTGCGTCTTAAATCTGCAGAGCAGTTCGTCCCTGCAAAACTACCCTAACCTCAACCAGAAATTACCATTAAGCCCATCGGGCGTAAACACCAGTAATTCGGAGGGTTTATTCTTAGCAATATCTTCGGCCTTGGTAGCATTGCCGTTTTCATCAATAAAGAACACACCCTGTTCGGGATCATTCTCATGCAAGTCAGGGCTTCACTCGAAGTGAAACCCTGACCAGGCGCCCGCAGATTACAATAATAGGCAAGTAGGCGATTAGGTTGGTTAATTCGTAGCATAGGGGACGCTTCGGGTATGTCATTGAGGTTTCTACCCCCGGGCTCACTTCGGCTGTGCCTGCGTGGTCCGGGGTTATTCAGGTTTGCTCCCCCTTCGGGGACTTGATGTGGGGGGGTATTAGCTGAGGGTGCCTTCCGGTTGTGCCATTGATTTGTGGCTTTTTGTTACTTTATTTGATGGGATAATTAGTTGTTGGCCCCCTTCGGGGACCTGGAGCCGGCAGGGTCTTTACCCCGGGCTCACTCCGGCTATGCCTTCGTGGCCCGGGGTTATTTGAGTGTGCCCCCTACGGGGACGTGATTTTTGTATCTCGTTTAATAATCTTAGAAAGAAATTGTCAGAGTTATGGGCTGAGTCCCCGTAGGGGGCCAATCTGAGTAACCCCGGGGGAAATCCCGGGGGTGTCAATAGATACCGGTTCCCGGTCCCCGAAGGGGGCCAACAAAGATAAGTTATTTGAAATTATTACCTTTAGGATAACCTTAGTAATCAACTTAATCTTAATACTATGCCTAGTTATCGTCAAATTTATTATCATATGGTTTTTCGCACCAAGAATAGCCAAAGAGTACTTTCTGAGAGTGAATTTCCCTCATTATTTGGATATATATGGGGTATCATTAAAGAGAAGCAATCCCATTTATATCGCATTAATGGTGTTGAAGATCATATTCATTTGTTGACAGATTTGCATCCATCCATAGCGTTGGCTGATTTCGTGAGGGATATCAAGACATCTTCTTCCGGTTGGATTACGGATAATGGTGTTTTTCCGCTTTTTCAGGGTTGGGGTGTTGGGTATTGTGCACTTACCTGTGGTTATAAGGATAAAGATGGAATTGTGGAGTATATAAAAAATCAGAAGTCGCATCATGAGAAAGAAACATTTGAACGTGAGTATGAACGACTCTTAATTGAGAGTGGAGTGAAGATAGATTATCGGTATTTCCTGAAAGATTGATTGTTGGCCCCCTTCGGGGACCTGGAGTCGGCAGGGTCTTTGCCCCGGGCTCACTTCGGCTATGTCTTCGTGGCCCGGGGTTATTCAGGTTTGCCCCCTACGGGGACGTGATGTAGGGTGGATGTATGTTGAGGGGCGTTCCGGTTGTGTCATTGATTTGTGGCTTTTCGTTATTTATTTGATTGGATAATTAGTTGTTGGCCCCCTTCGGCTTAGACTTCGTGGCCCGGCGGTAAGTCAGGGCTTCACTCGAAGTGAAACCCTGACTACGAGCCCGCAGATTAGGTAAGTGGGCGATTAGGTTAGCAGGTTGGTTAATTAGTAACATAGGGGACGCTTTGAGTATGTCATTGAGGTTTCTACTCCGGGCTCACTTCGGCTTTGCCTTCGTGGCCCAGTCCGTCCCGACTTCATTCGGGAGGGTTATTGAAGCCCCATTCTTCATGCTCAATGCCCTTTCTCACCATCTTACCATCCCACCCTTTCACCTACTAGCCTACTGGCCTAATCCCCTACTAGCCTACCCCCCCATTCACCCAAAAAACTCACCTTTTTCCTTTCATTTTCTGCCTTTATTGATTAAATTACAATCGACATAAAGATTAGTAATTAATCAAAAATTATCAATGAATACTGATAACCGGCATATTGTGCATTTTGATCTGGATTCCTTTTTTGTATCGGTGGAGCGGTTGACAAACACCCGGCTCGAGGGAATGCCTGTGATTGTAGGGGGAATGTCGGATCGCGGGGTGGTGTCGGCATGTAGTTATGAGGCACGTAGTTTCGGAGTACACTCGGCCATGCCCATGAAACTGGCCCGGCGGCTTTGTCCGCATGCGTTTTTTATTCGTGGCGATATGGATCAGTACAGCCGTTATTCCCGGTTGGTAACGCAGATCATTGCCGATTCAGCTCCGCTTTACGAAAAGGCATCCATCGATGAACACTATCTGGATCTTACGGGAATGGATCGTTTTTTCGGATGTCTGGCATGGAGCCATGAGTTGCGTCAAAAAATCATTCGCGAATCGGGACTCCCCATCTCTTTCGGGCTATCGGTCAATAAAACGGTTTCGAAAATTGCCACCAGTGAAGGCAAACCTCATGGCGGAAAGCAGGTGCTGTCCGATGAGGTAAAACCTTTTCTGTGGCCGCTGTCTATCCGTAAAATTCCTATGATCGGACCGGCAACTTTCAAATTGTT
>JBEPWP010000062.1:8060-8680 GCA_041642355.1 Fodinibius sp.
GTGGAAATATGGAAACGGGCCAATGGAATTGATCCCAGTCCGGTGGAGCCTTATACCGAACGAAAATCCATCAGCAGCGAGCGTACATTTGAGCAGGATACAGATGATATGCAAATGCTTATGGGGGTGGTTGTGAAAATGACCGAAAGGTTGGCTTACCAGTTGCGTGCCGGCGGGAAACTCACTGGTTGCATTTCCCTGAAAATTAAATACAGCGATTTTGATACGCGCACTCTTCAGCGGGTGGTGCCCTATACGTCGTTCGACCACCTGTTGATTCCCATAGCCAGGGAATTGCTGGCCAAACTCTATTCCCGCAGGGTAATGGTGCGACTGGTGGGCGTAAAACTGACACATTTGGTGAGCGGCTCATCACAACTCGATTTGTTTGACGATACAGCCCGGCGGGTGGAGCTTTACCGGACGCTTGATCATATCAGGCACCGGTTTGGGGTAGGGGCTGTGGGAAGAGCGGTTTGAACAATGATCAATGAACAATGAACAATGAATAATGACCAATGAATCAATGGGCAATGATCAATTCACTAGTGTCCGGAGAAACTATTGTTTTGAAAAGAGATTGCTTCCCCGAAGGGTCGGGGCAGGCTCAATTGCTCGCA
>JBEPWP010000063.1:0-8451 GCA_041642355.1 Fodinibius sp.
TCATCGGACTTCAAGTGCTGGTCGCGATCTTCATTATTCGTTGAAATACTGTCGATATCAACAGTAAAAGTTGCTTTAGCATTTTCAAAATTATCACCGTCAGTTTCAATTTGTCCATCGTAAGAACCGAAGTTTCCAGTAACGGTCGATATTACCAAGTGCTTCACTTTAAATTGAACTTCCGAATGTGAGGGATCAATTTTCCATAGTGTTTTAGTTTGAGTACTCATAGTAAATAAAGTTTGATGTTAAACTATTTTGTTCATTCATAACTTAAGTAAACAGCACCGTTACACCATTGATATATGACAGGAAATACTCTTGATATATGTCAATTATGTATTGTTGAAAGGTAGGTAGGCAGACTGGCAATTATTCAGAATTACGTTCGCTGGAAAAAATTCTTTTTATTATAAGTCATCTTAACTCAAACACTTACTACGGATATTTTACGAAAGACTATATTTTTGTTTTACCTCTTTGAATCATCCTTATCCCTAATACAGCATTGAAAGATGGACTTTGCACTTTTTACTGTGCTTGTAATCTTATCCACCTATCTCACTTAACTAATGCTCATCGATCAAAGCATTCTATTCTTCTTCGGATATCAATGCCATTTTAATACGTTCAATTTCTCGGCGGATGTTTTCCTTTTCCATGGACTTGTCAAATCGCTGTCCGTTGATAAATAGATTATTGGTGTCACTGACTCCACTTCGTACTCCCGAGCGTCGATCCTCAAGTACACGCTCCCTGTTTTCTTCAGCAAACATTTCTTTCTTAAATCGGTCGGTATCTAGATCTATGTGACGAGCACATTTGAGCAGGTTTTCATCTTCCAGATGATTTTGATGATCAAACAGCTCATCATGCATCTCCCAAAATTTACCTTGATCGGCAGCTGCCTCTGCAGCCATACCTGCATTTTCGGCATGCGGATGGCGTCGGCTAAGCGGAAGATGCCGATAAATAAATTGAATGTCCGTATCCATGTCCTGCATAATATCATCTACCATCTTATAGATTCGACGGCTGGTTTCACACTCATAGTCTCCATACTGCAAAAGGGTGATTCTTGCATTGGCATTTCCGCGCCGGTGATCGGCCTCAATAACTGGAGGCTGCAAGGTATCCTCCGTATCTTCTTCTTGATCATGATTAGAATGTGGCCGGCGAATAAAATCTGGCAAGGTTGTGTTACGGCCAAACAACCATTCTTTCCAGGTAAGCTCTAACTGGCCACAATCTCGATCGGGAAAGCGACTCTGCCGTGTTTGTGAATAGTTAAGAATAGCCACCAGTATTACTCCACCCACAGTATTACCCAGTGTAACTGCCGAAAAGAAGTATCCAAACTGTCCCCAGTCGGCTAAGCCTTGGAATATTAAATAAAGCACCTCGCAAGCCCCAATAATGCAATGGAATAAATCAGCTATAGGAATCAGATACATTAAGATAAAAACGATAGCAATACGAGCCATGGCATCTCTTACTGCATGGGTTAACCATACCATCGAGGCTACAATCCATCCAGCTAATACGCCCTTCCAAAACAGGTCATTCCAAGAAACGGTAAGCGCATGCTCTCCAAAACTTCGGGCCACTTCGGCTGTTTCAGGCATAAATATACCCGTATTGGCCAACACATAAGCCAAGGCTCCTGCACCAATTACATTGGCAAATAAGACAATACCCCATACTCGAAGTAGTGCCGGTACGCTGGCAATCCGCGTGAGTACATGTGTAACAGGGGTAAGGGTATTTTCAGTAAACAACTGATATTTACCAGCCACAATAAGTATAAAGCCCAGTGGATATAACATATTCCCAAGGAACAAAGAAGACTCTGGTCCTACAGCACCTGTCATCGCAGAGCGAGCTACAAACGTAAGACCGATGGAGAGTCCCGCCGCCACACCACTTAAAAAAAGAAGGCGCGTAGACCTGCTAAAATCCTCATCCGCTGTGGCTACAACGCGACGAAAAATTTCATCCGTTGAAAATATATCACGAACGGCTTGTCCGCCCGCTGGAGCACCACTCTGGGACTGATCAATTTGTTCACTGATATTCTCTTTTTTCATACCATTTTCTATAGAATTAATTGAAATAATTAGGTTCTATACCATCTCTCTTTTACTTACCAGAATTCAGGTATAATACCTCGAGGAAGGAGCAACTAATTATATTTGAAGGTATCGTTAATCTGATGCACCTGCAATTACCATTGACAATTTTATCTTCGCTGCCTCTTAACAAATAATCAAGGCAGTAAATATTTACAAACATTAGTTATACTTAATAAATTTAAGTACGTACCTTTAATAAGATTTATTACAGCGAAACATAACTAGTATTAAAAGGGCAATTATTCTCTCTACTCAAAGGTAATTGGTAAACACAGCCCTTCCTTTTTTATTTCAATATAAATATCACTCTGAGAACAACATAGAATGGAAACAGCCCAAAGCTTCAGGAAATACTATCAATCAGATCGCTACAAAGGTTTTTATAAGGTGACAGAGCGATTTCAGAAATTCTCACGAATGACCTTTGTAATTTTTACAAACGGAAAGAAAAATATTTACGCCAGTGGAATATTTACTGAGGACGCAATGTTTAAAGCATTTAAAGCTATAGACCAATACCATGTGCAAAAAAAGCGTACTAACTGCCAGTTGGTAGAAATGTAAGAGGAATTCCTGTCTATATTTTTCAGAAAAATGAAGTGGACCTACAATATTTTAACTAACAATAGCATTCATTAAATTTTGTGATTATTTGCTTTCGAGCTTTTTAAAAGTGGGATTTTAAAGTGTTGTAGGGAGCATCTGAATATTGTCCTGCTTGCTAATTGTTAACGAGGTCATTACCAATATCTTAAAGCACGCTTTTGATGATGACACTGAGGATGGCCGCATCATTGTTTCTGCTAAAGAAGAACAAGGCAATCCCGATTTTGACAAAGTTATGAGCAATAAAACACTGGGACTGCAACTTATTAATACCCTGGCTCAACAGCTTGAGGCAAATTACTCTTATGAATCTATGGAACAGGGGGCCAAGTTTATACTTTCATTCCAAAAAGCAGATCTGAAAGGTATTGGGAGTGTACATATTATGTAATATTAGTTTTCTGATCTGGTCTCTTCAAATGAAACAACCCGCACATTCTTATTCTGATCCAATACCAGAATAAATTATGATCTCCTTATTGATCAATTGAAATCCCCTCGTAAGATACCATGCGGTTGTACTTATTTTGATTTACAAGATTGTTGGCCGCAACTCTAGCATACTGTTCTCCGTCGCAATCATAGTTAATTTCAATATTTCCACCGATATCAATCTCGATATCTTGTTCCCCCTCGGTATCACCGACCAATACAGATCCATTAATAGTGGGAGTCCCTCGTCCGTCAAAAAGTTCAGCATTCTCAAAGATAACGAGCCCGTTAAATTCAAAGTTACCCCGAATTTCTAGGGTGTTTCCCTCCTCATCTACATAATCCATATCAGCGCTATTTCTAATCACCATAATACCATACCCCTCACTTTGTTGACCAGTCAACCTTACGTTACCTTCAACAAAGAAAACACCGGGACTTTCGGGAGTTCCCAACGGGTCACTATAATCAGAATTTACGATTGTTGCCTGATCTTCAAGACGTTTAATTAAATCATCTGTAGGTTCGTAATCCAGGGATTCATCTACGGCAACCTCACCATCTAATACAAGATCTTCATTATTATCTAAATCTTGTTTTATTTCATCTGATCCCACAGCTATTGGTGGTCTATTTTCTTCACAATGATCCGCTTTTCCATTTATTTCGTGCGCACTACCGTCAGCATTCAAGGTTTTATAGCCAGTAGGCAGCTGCAAAGCACCCCCAAACTTTGGAACTAAGCTTGCAAATTTTCTCATTTTATATACACTGCTTACCTCTGCAGAGGTTATTTTTGTACCATGCAAAATCGAAGCCTTTCCTACGATTCGCACGGTATCCGTATCGAAATAGTCATTATTTTCGCAATCATTTAAACATTCCGCGTAGGTATAAAGCGAATCTACCGGGTTGTCCACATTGGGCTTAAAGGGATTTGACTCATCATACGTTTTTATCCATACGGTATTATCCTCATCTTCACTTATTTGCTGCATGGCAATCTGAATACCGGTGTGTGCAGCATTTTTTACCGTAGTTTCGTAGGCATAATTTACATTGCTTTGCGAGAGTAAGCTGCCCGTTTTGGAAGTGCTTATTCCTATAATTCCCAGCGAAATAAGCGCAGCCGAACAGATGATTAGCATTGATCGTCCCATAGCAGTACCTCGTTAATTATTTTCTGCAGTTTCTTCTAAGTTCGGCGGAGAAAAACGTTTTTCCCAAACCGACGTTATATATCGACCCGACCCGTCAGAACCCGTAACTATTTTTTCCGGACTTTGGACCTTTAATTTTATATAAAACTGCTTAAGATCATCCCGTAAAGCAGCATCCACAGGAGTTGTCAAGCTATCAGATAAGAGAACACCATAGTCATTATAATATGCTACATAAAATTCTGTTACGCCCAACTTTATTTCTGTTACCTCTTCACTTCCATCCTCATTCTTAACAATTCGATGCAAAACACGATCATTTTTATTTTCAGTAGATGTAATTCCTAAATCTTGGCGAAACTCCCATGTTATCACTTCAACAGAATTGTCAGTACTGTTGTCAATATTGCTATGAAACTTGATTTTATGACTGTTAGCCACTTGTAAAATTGGGTCCGTTTTTCCCGTTCTGTTGTACCCCATCTTCTGGATATCCTCAGATATCAGTTGAGACACGCTAGCCAATCGTTCCCGTGTAAACTGTGTCATAGTCAACTCTGAGGAACTGTTGGTGACTGAATTATTCATGGTAATGATCGACACGATCAAGATACCGGCAACAATAAAACTGGTTAATAATCCCGCATTCATAACAGTTGGTATTTAGTCGGCATAATAGTTACGGATAAATTCTAAATAATATTCGGTATCGCTATCTGCATTACTTTTTTTAAGGAATTCGTTGGTAATATTTACGCGTATTTTCTTAAAGGTCGTCCTCCCCTCGGATTTCTCATAGTTGGTCTTATCCACATAAAAAACTTCTGTATCCAAAAAGAATCGCCCGTGTGCCGTTTCAAGCGTGTCTTTCCATTCGTGATAATCATCAAAATCATCAAATTCATCCCTCTGAACTGTTCCATCCCCATCTAAGTCATCATCAACCTCCGGATTAGAAGCATCTTTATCGGATCCAAGATTTGCGGGACTCGTAAAATCATCCGGGATTTTGGTAGGAGGAACTTCCCCTTGGCTGTTTTCGTCAAATTCCAGAGTGCGGCTTTCTTCAATAATGTCTTGAGCAAGGGCTACAACCTCCTGCTCTAATTCCCCTTCGACCTGCATCATGGTGTTGCGTTGAATCATGCGATTGGCACTCATCAAGATCAGCCCAAAGATGACAATTGCCGCCATTGTCTGTAATAATTCACCGTATCCCGCCATAATTTTCTATCTGCTTATTTCTATCAACATTAGAAATTATTAACATTTAGTCAATTTACCTACAACATTCTAATGTAAGCCATAAAATATAATTGAACATACTTTCATTACCCGTTACATAGGTTATCAATATGTATGAGATAATTAGTTATGGAGTTTTCTCCATATAACAAAGTTAAGTCTTTGTAATTATGAACTTTTATAGTGATTGCCCCATTTATTTCATAAAATACCCACACATTGTCTTTTCAGCTGTTATAAACGTTTTTCAGGTGACAAACTGGGCTTCTAATTTCTTTGATATGCTTTTGCTTTTCAACTACCTATAATGTTAATATAGCTTTTATTGGATTAATTAGCTCATTTATGGATACTGTTCATCAAATTTTACTCCTTACAGATGATGTTAGGGCCCCCCAGCTTATAAACAACCAACTATCCAGTGTTGAATTAGATTGTAAGATCACTGCCATAGAAAACAAGGAAAAACTTGAAACTTTTCTCTCAGAGAATACGCCCCATCTTATCATCAGTTATTACAACCTTTCTGACTTTTATAATACTGAAGCTTTAACAATCGTAAGAGATCACGCTCTGGACATCCCTTTTATTTATATAGCCGAAAATATTGGTGAAGAGAAGGTTGTTGATCTCATCCATCAAGGAGTTTCTGATTATGTTAATAAAAATAATCTCGATCGGCTCAAAGCTGTAGTAAAACGCGAGTTACAAAAGGTAGATCATCTTAAGAAAGCTAAAAATGAAAATAAAACGGTTTATGAGAGCCTGCTGGAGCGTACAAAAGAACAAGCTTGCATGTATAATATTTCCAGTCTTAATGAGCAGCAACTTACTATTAAAGAACTACTGGAAAAAGCTCTAGAGTATTTACCAAATGGGTGGGCTTATTCTGAAATAACAGAAGCATCTATAAATTATAAAGGCCAAACGTTTAGCACTGATTATTTTCGGAAAACTCCCTGGATTTTACGCTCTGCAAAATCTGATCCATTAATATCAGGAGGGCTCGCAATTCATGTTGTATATACCGAGGAAAAACCACCAAAAGATCACGGACCTTTCTTACATGAAGAGCAACAGCTTTTGGATTTCATAACGGATCTTTTAGTCCTTAAAATCGACCATATTCAATCGAGGAAAGATTTGCAAAAAAAGGATAACATTATAGCTAGAGCCTACGATCTTGCTCAAATTGGTCACTGGGAACTAGATCTTTCCAACCAGACACTATATTGGTCTAAAGAAATAAAACGTCTTCATGAGGTTGATGATGATTTTAAGCCTGATCTGGACTCCGCGATTGACTTTTATAAAGCCGGCTACTCCCGCAATAAAATTCAAGCGGCTGTACAGCAGGCAATTGACAAAGGCATTCCGTTCGATGAGGAACTTAAAATTATTACTGCCAAAGGTAATGAACGTTGGATTCGGGCTGTTGGAGAAGCAGAGTTTAAAGATGGTGAATGCCACCGCATTTATGGCAGCACACAAGATATAACATCCCGTAAACAAGCGGAGGAGAATTTCAAAGATGCTGAACAAAAATTGCGTGATATTCTTGAGAACAGTACCAACATGTTTTATCGGCATGACACTGATCACGTCCTCACTTATTTGAGTCCACAGTCTGAACGGTTTTTAGGCTATCCGCCTGAAGAGGCCAAACGACGCTGGACCGAGTTCGTTACAGATCATCCTATCAACAAAGAGGGATTAAAAAGGACTCAAAAAGCAATTGATACCGGTCAAACCCAACCCGCTTTTGAACTTCAACTCCAGAAAAAAGATGGGGAAATTATTTGGGTGCTTGTCAACGAAGCTCCCATCGTAGAAAATGGTGAAACTACAGCTATTGTGGGCTCTCTTACTGATATCACCGAACAAAAAAGGTATGAGGATAAACTTGAGCAACTGTCGTTGGTAGCCTCCAAAACAACCGATATGATCGTGATGACCGATGACGAGGAAAACATCACCTGGGTAAATGATGCATTTGAAAAAGAAACGGGATACATGCTGGATGAAGTTATCGGGAAAAATCCCGGCAAGCTATTACAAGGTCCAGAAACCAATTCCAAAACCGTGCAACACATTGCTGAAAAACTTGATAAACTTGAAACGGTGCAGGAAGTGATCCTCAACTATGCCAAAAACGGGCGCAAATACTGGTTGGATATGACCATCGATCCCATCCTGGATGATCAAGGGCGTTGCACCGGCTTCATTGCCATCGAGAAAGATGTGACTGCCGAGATTAAGCGCAGTAAAAAATTACAGGAAAGTGTTGAGCGATATGAAATAGTATCAAAAGCCACCAGCGATACTATCTGGGATCTGGATCTCCGCACCGATACCATGCAGTACAGTCAAAATATTTATACCATGTTTGGCTACCAAAAGGAGGAGGTCGAAAAGTTGAGCCAATGGTGGAGAAACAAGATCCATTCTTCTGATCAACAGTATGTTCAGCAGAAACTAAACGAAGCACTTTCTTCTGATAAAGATCGCATTCAGTTTGAATATCGCTTTAAATGTGCTGACGGCAGCTATAAATTTATTTATGACCGTGCTTTTGTCGTTCGCAACGAGGACAATGATCCCATTCGTATCATTGGAGCCATGCAAGATATTACGACCTTTAAAGAACGGGAACAACGAAGTCGCAAATTTCAAGAGGTTGTTTCTGGCCTGGCCACCGATCGGTCGTTGCTGCAAAAAGATATTTTGGATGCGCTGGGAGAAGTTTTGCAGATTTCGGCCCATACATTAAATGTTGAACGCGTAAATCTTTGGCTGCTCGAAGATCACAAGCTGCGCTGTGTTTGCTCTTTCAATAATGGACAGCTAAATGATATGCGCGGAAATATTATCAAACA